>DATFYX010000033.1 GCA_035314825.1 Candidatus Eremiobacteraceae bacterium | reverse complement strand
TGCCATCACTTTTGAGCAGATGTCGATGTTGTTGGCATCGTAACCGGTGTCGATGACCGCGATACGCACGTTTGGACTGCCCTCGCTGACGTTCCACGCCGCCGGCATCTGCGTGTAATACATATCCCACTGCACGGGGATCGAAGTATCGGGGCCGGTGTAGGGCGGCGCCGGGCCGAAAAACTGATCGTTGGGCACGGCCTGCAGATAGCGTGCCGGGATCGGTTTGGCTTCGATGATGCCGCGTGTCGCGGCCAGCGAAGCAGATGCAGCTGCTGGGTTTGCGGTCTGCGGAATTCTGTACGTGACGTAGCCGAACTCGTTACGCTGCCCGACAAGTTGCGCACTAACGCGCGCCATCGCCTGGGCGATCGCGGGCTCCGAACCGGTGCCCGAGAACTTCACGGCGATCAGTCCCGGAATGAATGCCGGACGCATTCCGCGGAAGACCGGGCGGCGCACTGGAGTCTCGGGCTCGCCCGCGGCGATCAGGCTCGTCGGGTTCGCATTGCAACCGATGACCTGCTGTGGCGTTGGTGTGGGCGTCGATGTCTGGCAGGGACCTACGCACCCGGGGCCCCCGCCGCCGCTCGCGCAGGCGGCGCCAAGCGCCCCTATAGCGGCGACCAAAGCGAGACTTGCGAACACTCGAAAGTGCCGGCACCCGTTTTCCATGGAGGCCCGACGGTTCAGAGGTCGCGTTGCCGCGCCCTTCTTCGGGCGGTCAATCCAGCGCATGACGATCCGCGAACTCGGGCGGCCAGACGACCTGAAAACGCTCGAGCACGACTTCCGTGTCTTTGTCCACCGCGAAACCTTCTCGCGCGCCTTGCCGCCGGAAATACCGCGTGTGTGCAGACATCCACCAGGCGAGACTGCGGTCCCCGCCGCCGTTCTCCCAGGCGAAATGCTCGTCGACGTCGCCCATCGGTTTGGTCTCGACGTGAACCGCGCGGATGATGCAGCGCGGCACGCCGGCGCCGTCCAGGATAATGCTAAAGTCTCCGGGCTTCGGTAATGGCCAGCCCTTAGCGGTGAACTCACGCGGAAGGCTCGTGCGGGCTCGCTTGATCCCCGCGAAAACAAGCGCGAGAAGCTCGTCCGCCAGCTCGGCGCTATCGCCAAGGCTGAAGACGGTGAACTTGGCCCGCTTGAGCGACGCGGCGGTCGCGTACGCATTCCAAAGACGGCGCACCGCAGGGTTCTTTGTCAGATCGTCATTCACAAGAATGCCGATCGTCACGTCGAGGCGTCCACGGTGAGATTCTAGCGCATCTGGCGGGACGACGCGTCCGCAGAAATACGTAGCCCTTATGACAAGAAGTCACCGCCGGGTTGGTCCGGCGGTGACGTGCGTGGATCAAGAACGGTTATGTCGTGTCCGGAGCCGATCACTGGGCCAGATGGCGGGCGCTGGCGCCGTTCTCTGGGATGACGGCCATCGGGTTGTCGAACGTGATCTCGACGTAATACGATTGCTTGAACGAGTTGCAGTTGTGCACTTCCGGCGCGTACTTGGAGTTGCGTGCTTCAAGAAGCGCCTGTTGGTCCAAGAGCGTGTTGCCGGATGAGCTGGTGACGCGAGCCTGCAGCACGTTGCCGACCGAGTCAAGGTCGACCTGGAGCTGGACGCTCGCATGGTTGGTCTGCGCGGAGATCAGCTTGAACCACTGAGTCGGGTATATATCCGTCACGTGGGCGCTGGAGTCGGGGTCCGGGCACGTGTTGCCGGCAGCGGCCGTCTGCATGACGTTGATCGGCGCCACAGGAACCAGCGCGCTGAACGTGACGCGCGGAGCGGCGCTTGCCGGGCTCGCCGCGGCGAGACCGATGATCGTCGCCGTGATGACACCGAGCACGGCGGCTGTGTGCAGTGTGCGAGTGAACATGGTGAACCTCCTAGAGCTACGGTGCCGAAGCGACTGTTCATCGTTCGGAGAGGCCGATGCGCGGCTTGGTGCTGCGTCCACCTCCGACAATAGCCTAGCAGTCTGATGGTTTTGGGCGCGTCCGTAATGCCTACGTAGAACTACGGCGTCGCAGCACGCCATGAATACTTAGCGAGTTCTGCTGCCTGAGCACGCGAAAATGCCCTGCAACGCTGGGCGGCAGGGCGATTCTTGCCAGGATGTGATCGCTACGGACTGACGTCTGGCTTCAGAGACGCACGACCGTGTCGTTCGCGTTGTCGGTGAACCACGGACTGCCGTCGGGTCCGACGGTGATGGCCTGTGGTAATCCGTTCGGAAACGACCAGAGGTCGATGACGGTGCCGGTCGTATCCATCTTGCCGACCTCGCTGTTGTAGGGCGCTGTCACTTCGGCTTGCACGAACCAGAGCGAGCCGTCGGGCGTGGAGGTGATGCGTCGTAGGAGATCCTGATAGATCGTCGCCGGCACGGGATATTCCGTGATGGTGCCGGACGTGGTGATGCGCCCGATCTTAGCGCCGTCGCGCTCTGGGAACCACAGTGCTCCGTCAGTTCCGACGACCAGGTTCTTCGGAACCGAATTGGGTGTCGGGATCGGATACTCGGTGATCGTGCCGCCCATCGTGATCTTGCCGACCTTATTGCCGACCTCCTCGGTGAACCACATGTTGCCATCAGGACCTGCGATGATGAAGCCGGCTTGCGCATTTGCTGTCGGTATCGGATACGTCGCGATCAACGCCCCTGATGTGGACATGACGCCGATGATGTTCGCGCCAGAATGCTC
>DATFYX010000032.1 GCA_035314825.1 Candidatus Eremiobacteraceae bacterium | reverse complement strand
CTGCGGCGATCGCTGAGCCAAAAATGCTGGTCAGATGACGCATGGAAATACCCCTATCTGATGGTAGCGCGTTCTTTGAACGTGCTTCTCGTTCTTTGGAGGCGCCGTTTCTTCATTAACGGAGTGAATGACTCTTTGGTTCCGCCTAGCGGACAGTGCATCACGCAGCCTGCCCCAAGGTAAGTCGAAGTCCCCGGCTGATGGGCCGGGGACTTCGGGCTTTGGGTATGCCGAGAGTCAGAATTGAACTGACGACACCCGCATTTTCAGTGCGGTGCTCTACCAACTGAGCTATCTCGGCGCGATGACGCTCATTCTTGGCCGCCGGGCGGGAGGCCTTGCGTCGCTTTGCGTACTTCGTCGCCGAGCGTGCCGCGCAGTGCATGTCCGAGCATCGTGAAGTCGCCGGCCAGCGAAAGGAGCAGATGAGAGAATTCCGATGGAGGCTTCATCGTTCTCGGGCTCATCATCGAGCGCGTTTCGGGCATGTCGTACTACGATTTTATCCAGCAGCACATCTTTGCACCCGCGGGCATGACCGCATCGGGCTGGTTCGAGCGCGGTATCCCACCTTCGGGCGTCGCGAGCGGGTACACAAAGATGACCGATCACGACGATTCGCCGGCGTGGCTCGACAATATCTATACGGCACCGGCACGCGGTGCTCTCCAACTACGACCCGCCCTCTGCCGAGAACGTGGCCCGTCAGATCGGACGATGGATCGGTCTCGATTGACCTTCAAGGGCCCGGTGATCCAACGGGTCACGCCAGTCAGCGGAACGTGAACGCGCCGATCACACCGCACGCGAGGACGAGTAGCGCTGGGTTGATCTTCGTCCGCAGCATCAGCACAAGTACTAGCACGGCCATCGCGACGGCGATCCAATTGAGCCCGATCAAGAAGGCCTCGGCGGAATGGCCTAGGCGCAACGCGGTCTTCCCAAAAGTGAGCAATCCCGCAAGCATCAGGCCGAGCGCCGTCGGCGCGAGACCGTTCTGGATGGACGTGCGCCACGGCCAATTCTCGAGTCGTATCCACAAGCGGCCGATGATCAGCGCGAACAGGCCGGTGGGCGCGTAGAAGGCGAGGAGCACCGCGAAAGCCCCGGCGACCCCGGCCACATGCGCGCCGATCGCCGCGACCATGTTCAAATTGGGTCCTGGAGCCATCTGACCGAGCGAATAGAAATGCACCAATTGGTCCTGCGTCACCCAGTGATGCACGTTGACGCTGAGCGTTTCCATCTCGGGATACGCCGCCATGCCTCCCCCGACCGTCAGCAGCGAGAGGTAGGCGAACACTGCGATGAGCGATGGTATCTGGTTCATGACGCTGGCCGTTCCAGTGTCTTGTCGGAGCGCCGCGGCCGATAGGCGATGGTCGCCAGCGTCGCGACGGCGAGCAATACGTAGAGCACTGAGACGTGGAACCAATTCACCGCGATGACAGCGATCGCGATGAAGACCACGTCCAACCATCCTCGCAACGTCTTGCTCGCCAGACTGATGAAAGTCGCGAGAAGCAAGCCCGATGCGGCTGCGGCGACGCCTTTCAGCGCTGCAGTGACAAGCGGCCGATCGGCATGCATACCGTAGACGATGCCGGCCGCGGTCATGAGAATCGCGCCGGGAAGGATGACGCCGACCACGGCGGCGAACGCGCCGCTCGCGCCACGCAAGCGGTCGCCGGCGAGGATCGCCATGTTCGTCGTGTTCAGACCAGGCAGGGACTGGCTGATGGAGAACAGCTCGAGGAACGTTTTGTCATCGAGCCACTTGTTCTTCGTCACCAGACTAGACTTGAGATAGGCGACCGCTCCACCGCCGAAGCTCGTCGCCCCGATAATCAAGAACTGGATGAAGATATCGAGGATCGATGGCTTCGCGACTGGCGCGGTGGGCGCCGCGGCTGCCGAGGCCGAGGCCTCACTCATGCGCTTGCGGCGGGTTGCCGTGCAAGCGGTAGACGAGGCCCGTCTTCGTCGTGCCGAGATACAGCCAGCCCGCTGCGATCATCTGCAGCTTGATGAACAGTTCCTCGACACGCTGACGGGTTATTTCCGAGACGTCCTCGCGTTTGGCGAACTTCGTCTGATAGGCGAATTCGCCGCACATGACTTGGTGGTCGCCGAGCGAGCGCCACAGCGAGATGTTGCACTTGGACATCAGATCCTTGCCGAAGTCGATCATGCCGAGGTCCATCAGCACCTCTTCGACGAGCGTCGAGTTGACGAGCTCGACTTTGCTTTCTTCCGCTGGGCCGATCAAGCCCGCGAGCGCCGGTATGACGCGCGCAATGGTCTTGAGGCTGGTCCGATCCCCCTCGTGGACCGAGCTCAGCGGGAAGATGCAGTTGTGGGCGTAGAGCATGCGGAAGCCGCCGACCTGATCTTTGAGCGGCAGCGCTTCTGCCTTGAGCTTGATCCGATACGGACCTGCGATCTTGGGCCGTACGTCGACCGCTGCAGCTTTCTTCAAATCGTCGCTGCGGTACTTGACCACGATTTCCGGGTCGGCGATCGGGAAG
Organism: Candidatus Eremiobacteraceae bacterium; assembly: GCA_035314825.1. NCBI lineage: Bacteria > Bacillati > Vulcanimicrobiota > Vulcanimicrobiia > Candidatus Eremiobacterales > Candidatus Eremiobacteraceae > Candidatus Eremiobacteraceae bacterium. Next base: position 4,079 of record DATFYX010000032.1, on the reverse strand, counting down.
CCGTCTTGGTACGCGGTGCGCCGGCGCAGGATGAACGAATTGTTATACATCCGGAAATCTGCGGTATCGAGGAACCTTACCTCGCGGATGCGCGGCCGCATCTTGCTCAGGTCGAATGGTTTGTACTTGACTTTTTCGACCTTGTCGACCGCTTCAGCCACCATCTCGCTGAAGGTCTTGAAACCTCGGACCGAGCTGAATGGGTCGGGTTTTAGGATGAGCTTCGCGTCGAAGAACTGCACTTGATCCTGCGGACGACCGTCTGCATACGTCGCGGCTCCGTTCTTCTTCGCCGTTCCGTTCTTCCTCGGTTTGACGGAAGGCCGGGTGATCGCCTTAGCCATGTTCGTGTCTCTCCAATAGCTCATACGCCGGGTGATCCTCGTGAAAAATGCGCGACGCACGGCGACGAACTGACGTCACCGCCGCCGGCGCCCGTGAGGTTCCGCGACGCAGACGTGGCGGCTTCGGCTGGCGCCGTTGGTTTTCTTTCCGGCGGGTGCGCCAATAGTAGGTCGTATCTGCTAACAAATGAGGGAAGAGCGGAGACGACCTCCGCTCTTCCCAGCTTTCTCAACCCTAGTGCTTCTTCTTCCGACGGCGCTTCACGGCAACGACCGCCGCCACGCGGCGACGTCTCCGCTTGACCGTCTTGCGACGTTTGCGGACCCCTAGAAGCGCGACCGCTGCGACTCGTCTCTTTCTCTTTTTCGTAGCGGCTTTTTTCTTTGCCATAAGGACTCACCCCCATCCTGCAGAGTAATGGATGTGCTCCTACTGAGCTTGAATCAAAATATTGCCCGACGTGCGCGTGATTTCCTTTAGAAGTACTTGTTCGACGTCCAACTCGTGCCATCCGAAAACGTCGCGTTGATCGGCACGCAGAGATCGAGATTCTTGCCATCCCAATATTGATCGGTGAACGTATGGAATCGATCCGAAATCTTCGCGTTCGGCGCGAACGTGCCTTTGGCGACGACCGCTGCGCGCTTACCGCGATACACGGCGCGGAATTTGACGCTTGTCGCCGCAATGGCCGACACGTTCGTGAACGTGATGTGCAAGTCTGCCACCTCGCCGCCGTATCCGCCGTTGTTCTCGAGCACGCACGAGGTGATGGTGATCGGCGGTGCCGCAAGCGCAGGATGCGTTCCGAGCATGCATACGATCCCGAATGCTCCCAAGATGGCGCCAAGTGGTCGGTGCATCAAATGGTCTCCTTCATAATACGTCCGATTATACATTGCTCGCTTGGACGAGCGCAAGGCGCCTAGACAGGCGCCGCGCGTTGCGCTACCATGGTCACATGAGATTGAGACACTTGACCGGCTTTGTCGTTTGCGCCTCGATCGCGGCTGTATTGGTCGGGTGTTCGCAAAACTCGACCTCGCCCTCGCCGACATCGCCACCCGCGCCGCCCGCGCACATCTACGTCGCGGTCTGCGCATCTGTCTGCGGCGGAACCGGTCCGACATCGGTCACCGCCTATGATGCGCTGGGAAACTTCATCAGCCTAGCGGGCGGTTTCCCGGGCATCAAGGGTGCGAACGGCATCGCATACGCGTCGTCTAACCGGCAGCTGTACGTCGCGGATTGCGGAACGTGCTACGCGACCGGTGCGACGACGGTCCTCGCCTTCGACCTGTTCGGCAACGCGGTGTCACTGGCGCCCAGCGCGTTCGCCGGCCTCAAGGAGCCGGGCATCACGTATGTGCCGGCCGACAACGAGCTGTACGTCGCCGACTTTCAATTGAACAAGATCTTCGTGTTCGATCTGCAGGGTAACCCAGTCGCGGTGGCTGGTTCGTTCGCGGGCCTCAACGGACCGTACGCGATGGCGTACGCGTCCACCACAAATCACTTGTATGTGGCCAACTACAACGCGAATACTGTGAGCGTCTTCGACCTGCAAGGCAATCCCGTCGCAGTCACTGGAACGTTCCCAGGCTTGAGCGGCCCGGCCGGTATGGCGTTCGCGCCCTCAAACGGTTTGCTGTACGTCACCAACAAGACCGCAAGCACTATCACCGTATACGATCTCAACGGCAATCTGGTGCCGCTCACCGGCACTTTCCCAGGCTTGAGCTCGCCGATCGGTCTCGCCTACGACCCCGACAACTCGCTGCTGTACGTACCCAACTTGGCGTCTATCACGGTGTACAACCTCGACGGCACCGCGCACGCCGTCTCCGGTCCATGGACCGGGGCGAGCGTGCCGATCGGCATCACGGTCGTCCCATAGAGTGCTGCAGGTCGTACAACGGCGTTAAGTTCACATGGATGCGGCCGCCCTGCGGGCTGTCGAGATCGATGATCGTGTTGACGAGCACCGCCATAAGCATGACGAAAATGAGTGAGACGATCCAGTTCGGAGTTCGCGCGCTGCCGAATCCGAGGCCGATGACGAACGCGCCCACGATGGCCACGAGGAATATCAGGAATAGGCCAGGGCCACGGAGGCGATAGTGCAGCTCCGCGGCCTGCTCCGCGGAGGTGTCGATCACGTCGTTGGTCACCTGCATCAGCAGCGAAGGCCCTTGCGATCGCGGATTCGCCCGTACCGCATCGCTGACAATCGTCCACATCTGGTTCTGCAGTCCGTCCGATGCTACCTGATCGCGGGCTTGAGCAGCGGGATCGTTCCCGTCTAGGTAATAGGTGATCCGCCGCGCTGTGTAGTCGCGTATAATCGCGCGCAACGAATCAGCGGCCGGCTTGTCGAGGACCGAGGTCCGCAGATACAACGTGCCGATGTCATTGGATTCCTGCACGACCAAGAGCCGGCGCGCATCGTAGCGCGAGAGCGAGAACGAGAACGAGAAGCTCAAGACGAGCGCGACGACTCCGAGTATCGCGGCGAGCGCGGTGTTGAGGGCGGCGTCGCCTGTGCCTTCTTTCGCCGGGGACGTTCGCTGCCCGACCCAATATCCGATGACGACGGCGACGAGGACCACCACGAAGAAAACGACGAGGAAGAGCCCCGACGAAAGGCTCTCCTCGAAGCTACCGAACATCTATGCTACGATTCGCGATCTATTGAGATACGAGCGATAGGTTCGTCGAATCGACCGTATAGTTGCCGGCCGACACCAAGTCGTTCGGGTACGCGCAGATCGCGCTGTCGTTCGGCCCGTAGATATTGACCAGATTCGCGGGTCCGCACTGCGTCTGCGTGAGGTGATAGTTGGACAGCAGCGTCGCGCCGGGGCTGCTGGGCTGCACCTGATACGATGTGATCGTCTGGTGTGTATACGAGTTCACAATCGTGCCATACACCGCAGCCGACGTCACGCCGATCGCGAACGCCCCCCAGAAGCCTCCGCCCCAATATGCCGGAGCGGGCGCCCAGACGACGCCGTGATTCCAGCCCCACGCCGGGCCGCCGCGGTAGACGGGGTTGACGACGACGTTGCGGTTCACGTTGACGTTATTATTGTTGTTGATGTTGATATTATTGTTGTTGCCGTTGCCGCCGTTAGGCCGATTGACGTTGTTATTGTTGCCATTGCCGCCGTTGGGCCGGTTGACGTTGTTATTGTTGCCATTGCCGCCATTGGGCCGATTGACGTTGTTATTGTTGCCATTGCCGCCGTTCGGGCGGTTTTGCCCACCGCCGCTCGTCGGCGGCCTATTCGCGACCGTTCCGCCACCAGGTGGGCGGCTTGGTGCGGGGCGCTGCGATGCGCTCATGTCGCGGCTCATATTGAAGCCGCCGCCTTGCGGCGCGCCGCCTGAAGGCCGAGACCCGCCGCTCGGTGCGCTAGGTCGAGATCCGCCGCTGGGTGCCGGACGCGATGCTCCGCCGCCGCCCGTGGGTCGCTCGAGTGACGCCAGCGGTATCGTCGCGAGAGCCAGCGCCGCGACCGCGCAAACAAGTATTCTCATTTTTGCACCTTATCGATCGTGCCGGTCATATTGACGATAGTCCCGACCTTCGTGGTCAATGAGAGCAAAATGCCCTGTGGTGGCAGCTGCATGGAAGAGTTGGATAATGGCTGCTTGCTATCGGTGAGGTTCACGTAGACCGTACCACGCTGGAAGTCGAGCGGGTGCGTGCCGCCGCCCTGATCGAGCGTCAT
>DATFYX010000031.1 GCA_035314825.1 Candidatus Eremiobacteraceae bacterium | reverse complement strand
GCCGGAGCCATCAAGGCGCCGATCGCGAGTGTGGCGAGCATAACGCGAGGGATTAGCCTTAGACGCTGGACGGCACGCATGCTTTCTCCTTTGCTTAGCGCGGGAAATCGTAGAAGAAGTGGTTTGCCTCGCCTTCGTTATGTCCGCCGAGCATCGACGCGAGACGCGGCGCATTGCGCAGCAGATACCAGTCGCCGAGATGATCGAACTTGCGACACGAGCGCCCTTCGTTGCGTGCCGGAATGACTATCGAAAATCGCGCGGTGCGATCGCTCATGCACTACTAGTATCGGGGCCGCGCCGCGAAAAGACAAGGGCCGCGGCGTGCCGCGACCCTTGTCCACTTGCCCGTTGGCTCTCCCTTAGTGGTTTTTCCAACTATTCGACGGTGGTCCGGGGTGTTTCACATCCGGGATGTACCCGTTGCTTGCGGCGCAGACGGTGGGTCCGGCCACGTTGCCGAACGCTGATCCGACGTTAAACGGCCCGCCAGACGCTCCGCCGATCAGCGAGATCGGGATGAAGACATTCACCACGCTGCCGCCCGCTCCACCGGTGATCGTCGCCTCGCCGACCGGAGTCGCTTCGAACCCAGTCGCGTTCGAGAAGATCTCCGCGGTGCCATCGGCGTTTATCGGCGAAATCGTGCCGAGATCAACCGTGTAGTCGACGCCGGGCCACGTCCCGTTTACTCCACAATAACCGACGAGTGCCCCGGTGGCCGGGTTGTTGTCAATGTCGATTTCGATCTGACCGCACAGTTGCGTGGTGAGGGTGCAAGTGGAGCCAGCTGGCGGCAGACTCGGGAAAGCGGTATCATCTGGTTGGCCGGCGTTCGGCCCAGAAAACTGCACGAACGCCCCGCTGACCACGAGCTCAGTGTAGGCGGCACCCGGTGGTCCTATGCGCTGCGACTGTAACGTGCTGACGTCCCATTGGTACACTACGCCCTGAACGGGTGAGACAGTGGAACTGCTTCCGACCACCGGCGCCGGGATCGCGGGGGCGGCGGGTAGGGTCGTGTTGCCGGTGGACGAGCAAGCGAACAGCGCGACACTTGCAATAAGCCAAAATACCGGCGTTATGAGTCTGCGCACAATTAAACCTCCACGGGACGCAGAGTGACGATTGCGATTAAAGGTAGCTTCTTCCGCGCATGGCGCTCCCCCTTGACACAGTTGCCCTCCGGTGGCGGCGTCACGAAAAGAAAGGGCCGCGGCGTACCGCGACCCTCGTGTCCTGGCTCGGGCGTCTTATGGGTGGCTAAACGAGCGCGACGCGGGTCCATTTCCTCCCAGGAAGTCGGGGATGAATCCCGTGTTGGCAGCGCAGTCGTTTGCAAACCCAGCGGTGCCCCACGCCACACCGACGTTGAAGGGACCGTTTGCGCTGCCACCGATGAGCGAAATCGGGATGAACACGTTCACCCCACTTCCGCCTTGGCTGACAGTTACGGTTGCGTATCCGACTTGCATGGATTCCAAAACGCCACCGGTGCTCGCAAAAACTGGCGCTTGGCCGGTACCGTTGAGGGGCGCATCTGCACCCACATCAACGACATAATCGGTTCCGGGGTAGGAACCGTTGGCGCCGCAAATCGTCACGTTGTTGCCTGTTGCCGGATTGCCATCCGTATCGATGTATATCTGGCCGCAGAGTACCGCGTTTGACGCGCTGACGACGCAATCTGGACCACCAGCCGGCGTCAGACTTCCGCCTGCTGTGCCATCGGCCACGCCGTCGGGGTGTTCAAATGCCGTGCTAACGACGATTTCCGTATACGTGCCGCCCGGGGGACCGATGCGATTCGCCACAATGCTGCTGATGTCCCAAGTGTAGCCCGCGGCGTTAGGAGGTCCGCCGTCGCCCGGGTCGCCGGCCGCGACGGTGTACTGGCCGATCACCGGCGCCGGAATGGCGGGGGCGGCCGGTAGGGTTGTGTTGCCGGTCGACGAGCAAGCGAAGAGCACGACACACGCAAAAAGCGAAAGTGCCGGCGTTATGAATCTGCGCACGATAAAACCTCCACGGGACGAGGAGTGACTAGGCGGCGGTTCGCCATGCGGGCCGCGCTCCCCCCTGGGGCCTTCGACCCGAAAATGTCGCACGAGAGGTCCCAACCCGCGGGCTGTCTTCGCCGCGCGCAGCAAAGGGCTCATCCGAACGAGCCTTCGCAACGTTAGCTAACTGAACAACCCTACACCCCTGCAAGGAGCAATAAGGGCATGATCATCTCCAAATTTGTCGCGGCGCTCGGAGCGGTCGCGATCCTCGGCGCCGGCTCGGCCGCACTCGCAGCCGGCACTGACACCGGCCAAGACACCACGGTGAACGGCGAGATGCACGGTCGCTTCGGCGGCCCGGTATACAACGGGCCTCCCGCGCTCGACGTCACGGCCGCGCTCGTCAAAGCGGGCGGCGGCGCAGCCAACTACTCCACCGCCACCGCGCTCGTCAGCATGGTCGGCAAACCGACGGTCGACGCGGAAGTCGCCAAACTGTCCAAACAGTACGGCGCTGACGCGGTCACCCTGTGGCTCAAGACGTTCGACTTCGCCGTCGACGACTCGCTCAAGATCGCAACCGCGGCCGGCATCAAGCTGCCTGCCCCGGCGCCGCTCGAAGGCAAGGCGCTGGCGGAAGGGCTCATCAAGGCCGGTACCGACAGCCAAGGGTACTTCCAGATCGAGTTGCTGCTCGACAAGGCCGTCTCGCACAAGATCCACGTCCAGGTGATGAACGACATCGACGCGGATCCGAGCCTGGGCAAGAAGGCCGACCTCCAGTACCACGAGATCTCGAATCAAGCGTTCTACGATGTCGCGCAAGCGCTCGGCATGACCAGCGTCAAGCTCGCTCCGGTCCATTAGGCTCGGGCGCGAACCACGACCCGAAGAGGACGGCTGCGGCCGCCCTCTTCTTCTTCACTTGCCACGAGCCGCGATGCACTCGCGGTACTCGTCGAGCATCTCAAGCTCGCCCGCATTGGCGAGGGTGTCTTCGTGCAGCTTCACCCAATGGCGCGGCACGCTGCCGAAGACCGGGCGCTTCGTGCGCGTCCGATAGATGGCGAAGAAGACGATCCCGAGCAGCACCCAGGTCGGCCCGGCGATCCGCCCGATCGGATGCGTGAGCAGCGTGAAGATGAGGATGGCGAAAATGCCGGCCAGGCCGACGAGCGAGAGCGCCGAGACCGGCGCCGTCCGCCCACCGACCGTCACCGGGAAGTTGAGCGGCATGCGGAACCGCCTGGGCGCGCACGGATCGGTGAATCGCAACGTGATGAGCGCGACGAAGACCAACGTGTACGAGAGCGCGGCGCCGAAGGCGTACAGATCCAGCAAGAAGTTGATCGCATCGTCGCCTTGCCTGTACGCCGCGAGCAGTTCGACGAGCGCGACCCCTGAGAAGATCAGAATCGTGACCACTGGCGTCTTGGTCTTGCGGCTGATCTGCTGGAAGAGCGAGGGCAGCAGCTGGTACTTGCCCATCGAATAGGCGATGCGCGATGCGCCGAACACCCCGGAATTGCTGGATATCATGAGCAGGAACGCACCGACGGCAGGCACGATGTACGCGAGCGCTCCGCCGACGTACGGCAGCATGCCCGCCAGCAGCGCGATCGCCTTGTCGTTGTTCTGGCTGTTCCCCAAAAAAGCGAACAGCGGAGTCTCGTGACCGTTCGCGTCGATCGGTCCGTGCATGCCGAGCACCAGATTCGAGTAGGCCAGCGCGAAGATCAGAATGGTCAAGATGAGCGCGACCGACGTGCGCGGCATGACCGTCGACGGGCGCTGCGTCTCTTCGGCGGCCTGCGAGATGCTCTCGAGGCCGACGAACGAAACGATGGCGAACGACACGCCCTTCAGCAGATCGTTGGTGGTCGGCCAGTGCTGTTGCATCGTATGCACGAGCAGCTGCGGGTGCCACGCGAACAGGAAGCCGCAGGCCAAGATGAACGTCTCGACGCATACGTCGACCGCCGCGACGACTTCGTTGACGCGCGACGACTGCTTGACCCCGATCACATTGATGTACGTCAAAAAACCGGCGACCGCCAGGACGCAGATGAAATAATAGATGTGATGCTCGGGCGAAGCAAGCCATGGGATCAACTTGGGAGAGCTCACGTAGCCGATGGTGAACCACGCGAACAAGCTGATGTCGATCGTGAAGTCGAGCAGTACGGCCCAGCCGGCGACGAAGCCCATGAAATCGCCAAGCGCTCGAGTGACGAAGAACTGCCCGCCGCCGGCGATCGGGTATGCGGCGGCCAGCTCCGTATATGCGAGGCCGATACACACATAGACGAGTCCGGCGAAACCGAACGCGATGTTCGAGGCGCCCGCCGCGATGCCCACGACCGCGCCGAGCGCGACATAGATGTCGGCGCCGACGTCGGCATAGCCCCACGCGTACGAACCCCACGTCGTCACGGCGCGACGCAATTCGCTGCCGGTCTTTGCCACGCTCAGAAGCTCCCTACGGTCGCGCCGTGGTTTCGGGCGCTCCGTGGGATTTCCCGCACGCATGGCCGAAGCGATTCAAATCGAGGTTTCCTGTTCATCGCACCCGTTCGCGCAATGAGGGATGTCAACATGGACCGGACCATCGCCGCTAGCAGCGCTCTCGCTCTCCTGATCGTGCTCTCCCCGGCCTGCTCCAAGAAGGAAGCGACTACGACGGCGCCGGCCGCCGCGTCGCCGCAGGCCTCCCAGGCCGCGCTGCCGATGCGCAAGGCGGTCGACCTCGCATTTGACGACGTAGCGGTGACGACCGGGGGTGCGGCGTTGCTGCGGTTGGGCTTCTCGATCCACAACATATCGAAGGACCCGGTCCAGTGCGATCCCTCTGAATTCTCGATCGCGCTTTCCGACGGCACCGTGATCACCGCCGACCAATCCGCGGAGAACAAGTGCGATCCGGACTCGCTCGACCCCGGCGTCACCGGCAAAGCGGTCGTCTACTTCGATCTCAAGCCGGGTTACACGGGACCGATCACGATGTCGATGACCGCGAACGACGCGATCGTCGGCAAAGGCGACACGACGGTCAAGTAGAGCGGGAGTCGCAAGGGCGGTGCTTGAAAAAGGACCGCTCGCTCGGGGGATTAGCTCAGCTGGTAGAGCGCTTGCATGGCATGCAAGAGGTCAACGGTTCGACCCCGTTATCCTCCACAGATTATCCGAAATTTCCGGGTCTTTCGTTTTAGTCCACCAGTCCGAGGACCTTCGAGTGTCACACGCGTAGTGTGACGCTGGGGGACCGGGCTGTCTTATGGGATTAGACGAATGCCTGGTGGGAACGCGGGCGGTGAACCGCAGGTCCAGTTACAAGAGATATTAGGACTGCTCTTCGCTGTCCTCTGCGGCTTGATGCTCGGACTCGCGGCGGCACCCTCCATCCTGCCGATGCTCGGCTTCTCAGGTTTCGCCCCTTACGTAGAGCCGGGCACAGCGATCCAAGGTTCCAACCTGCACGGCAAGCACGTTCCCACGGTCGGGCACGTCGCACGCGCCAGCGCGCGGCAATCGCACGCTTCGGCGGCCCAGTTGCGCGGCCACCGATCGCTCGCCAACCGATTCGCCTCTGCGAGCGACGCCGCGAACACGGATATCATATCGCAGGTACGGGCGTTCCTGACGTTCCAACCCAACCTGCTCTACGGGTTTGGACTGCTCGCCCTCGCGATGGTCTTATGGCTGCGCCGCGACATGTTCGCCGTGTTCCTATGCCGGTGGGCGAAGGACCCGCGCCAATGGCGCGACACGGCGACACCCGCCGTCGTCAATGCGCGGTGCATCTTGCATCTCGAGGGGAACGCCTACCAGCTGGGCGCCGAGTTCTTCACGCAGGCCGTTGAAGTACGGATCTCGCCGTTGTTCGTGCGCGTGAACGCGCGGGGTTCTGATCGCGCGATCGTCCTGCCGCGCCGCATGCCGCGTCTGGCCGCGTCCGGCCGCTCATCAACGCGCCGCGCAGCGGCGAGCTAGGGCGAGGGACTCGAAGCGCTGCCTCCGGTGACCGTGATCTCGCCCTTCATGTACGGCGCGTCGGAGCAGTTGAACGGGTACTTGCCGGCCTTGACAAGCGTCACGCTGAAGACCATCCCGTAGCCCAGGAATTGCGGCGCAAACGCACCCGTCGTCGATGCGACCGTGTGCGACGCGGTCGTGTCCTCATTGCGGAATGCGACGGCCGTCCCCGATGTCACCGTGATGTTCGCGGGCACGAATCCAAACGTGCGAATGACGATGAGATTGGGCGGCGTCGAAGCCTGCGGGGGCGGCGTCGGGGCGTCGGCCACCGCGTTGCCCGTGCCGGCGACGATCGCCGCAGCGAGCGCGGCCGCGCCGAACAAAAAGGAGGGCAGTATGGTACGCATACGGTCCTCCTTTCCGGTTCCTGCGCGGTGCGTCCTCGCGCCGCGACTGCAGCTACGGCGCCGGTGTGATCACCTGAGCGCTAAGCGCTCGGTCGGCCGTGCTGCGGATCGCCTCGAGGTTGGCCTGCGTGACCTCGTCCAGGTTGTCGCGATTCAGCGTCTGCGTGATCCTGGTCGAAAGCGAGGCCAGCTGATGGCGGGCCAGGGCGCGCGCGTCGCTCGGCGTGCCCGGATCGGGGCGCAGGGCGATGTGCGCGAGCAGGTCGGCGTAGCGGTACTGCAAGCTGCGCTGCACCGGCCCGATGGTCGTCAGCCCGCTCTTCGCGAGGTCGCCGTAGACGCTCTGATACGTCCAGTCGAACAGATCAGCGAGGCTCATGGTCTGCCCCGGTTTGGACGTACGCAGCTCCATGCTGTCAAGCCGCGCCAGCACGTTGGCGTCGAACATGCGGCGCAGCACGAGCGTTTGGAAATTCGTGATCGCGACCTCGAGCGGGAAGTCAAGCCTGCCCGTGTCGTTCGGATCGCTCTGCCAGTGGTTGTAGCGCGTGGAACCCATGCTGTTCAGCAGCTGCGGCGAGATGCCGAACGCCGCCTCGCCGAACACGTAGTGGTCCAGCAATTCGTACGCTTGCCGCTCTTGCGTCCGCGGCATCGGGATGAACGGCGTCTTCGCGTTAGGATCGTTCTTGTGATTGCGCGTGAAGTACTCGCCCCCCATATACGTCGTCGCATACAGCGTGTAGCGGTACCAGTTGGCCAACACCGTCGCGACGTCGCGGCGCACGATCTCGTAACTATCGCCCGACTGCGGGCGGCGCGTCAGCAAGAGGTTGAACATGCGCTGGTCGATCGCGAGATTATTGCGTGCGAACAGCAAGGGATCGTTTGTGAGGTCATACGGGTTCGCGCGCGGATCTGTCGCGAAGCCGTTGACGAATTGCGCGTCTTCGTCGGTCGAATAGTGGAGATCCGGCTGGGTATAGGTCGCAGCAAGCCCGCGCAGCGTCGGCAGCTCCTGCTCGGGTGAGCTTGCGGAAATCTGCTCGTACCCGTACTTGATCATCGCGTAGTCCCACGGGCCGAGCGTGAGCATGAACAGCTCGCCCTGCGGCTGGCCGTGCGGCGACAGATTGACCGGCGTGTATGCCATGACCGAACCGACGATCCCGTGGGAGCGTGCGAAGGTCTTGCTCTGGACCTGCGGCATCGTGTAGATGACTTCCGATCCGAAGTTGTGGCGCAAGCCGAGAGTGTGTCCGAACTCGTGCAGCACGATCTGCTTGATGGAATCGTTGGTATACTGCGATGACGGTTCGGCCATGCGCCCGTCAAGCTGCATCGCCAGGACCGCCCAATCGCGCTGATTGGCCACCTCGGTGGCCAGGTCGCAATCGTGCATCTGACAGGCGAAGCGCTCGGCAGCCGACGCGCCGCGCGTCGGATCGATGATCTCCGTGTAGCGCAAGTTATACGCGCGAACGATGTTGGCGTCCATCACCACTTCACCGCGGAAGATCTCCCCGGTGAGCGGGTTGGTGATGCTCGGCCCGAATGCGCTAAACGCCGGGATCGACGTCGTCGCCCAGCGCACGATCGAATAGCGCGCGTCGTCAGGATCCCAGTTCGGGTCATCCGGCTGCTGGCGCACTTCGATCGCGTGGGTGATGCCGACCGCTTCGAATGCTTTGTTCCATTCCAGGATCGCGTCGCGCACGGGCGCGCGATACGGCACCGGTACTTCGTTGAGGATGTAGTACACGATCGGATTCTTGGCCGGCGAGACGCGCGCGTTGGGGTCGGATTTCTCGACGTTCCAGCGGTTGATGTAGATCTCAAAACTGTTGTCGCCGTACTGCTGGTTGTCGTACTGGCGCCGCGCCGTCAGGAAATAGCCCACCCGGTCGTCGGCAAGGCGCGGCCGGTAGCCGTCGTCTGGCAGCTCCAAGATGCTGTCATGGATCTTGAGGAAGAGATAGCGAGAGTCGGGGACCGCGTCGAGCGTCGGATCGCCTGTCCCGGAGCTCCATGTCAAATCCGTCTCGACCTCGACGTTCTTCGGAAACGCTTTGCTCGGCCCGTAGTAGCCCAGCGTGGGGTTGAGCGAGTAGCGCGCGAGCGGGGACGCGAATGGGTTGTTGATCAGACTCGTGACATCGTTGATATCCGTCAACAGGAAGTCTGCGGGGATCACGACGTTGCCCGTCGCCTTATCCACCGAGGCGATGGCGACAGCGGCGATCGCCGACGGCGGATAGGAGTTCGCGACGCTGAGCGCGGCCGGCGTCCCCGGCTTGGCCTTGCCGTATGGATTGTCTTCGAACACGATGACGCGCTCGCCGGTGCGATGGAAACGCAGCAGGTACGAGCCGAAGGGCACGCCGGAGACGAGGAAGCGCTGCGCATCCATGCCGTCGACAAGGGTCGGCACGAGCAGGTAGGGAGTGTCGAACTGCGCCGCGGCGAGTTCGAAATAGACGCGCCCGCTCTTGCGCCACACCGTGAATAGACCCGGCTGCGATTCTGCGTTCTCTTTGAACCTCTCGTAGGGGGCGCCGACGACATCGCCGGCCGAGACCGCCGACGGCGACGGACTGCCGACCGGCGTGATCGAGACCGGGATGGCGACCACGTTCGCGGACCGCGATGGCTGCGGTGACCAAGAAATGACGAACATCGCGATGCACGCGAAGATCGCGGCTGAGTAACGCAACGAAGGAGACCTCCCTACAAAGCCCTGCCGGCGCCGTGAATGTGGCTGCGGACTACGACGCGCGCAGGGCTGCGACCTTGAACTCGTCGTATGGGCACTCGCGTGGATAACCAGACGGTCGCCTTGGCGCTGCGCTTTCTCACCGCCGTCGTGCCCAAGGCGTCGTCGCGATTGCGCGCTTGGCGCACGCGCGCCGGCGCGATCCCCGATCCGTCGCTACGCCGCGAAGCGCTCTCGAGCATCAGACACAAGGCCTTTCACGTGCATGGCGGCTGCGTCTTCGCCACATTCTTGCCGGCAGCCGAAGCGGCAAGCTTCGTCAAACTCGTGGCAGCCTACGAGACGGCGGTCGACTACCTCGATAATCTATGCGATCGCATCGGCGCGCAGGACGAGGCCGATTTCCGCGCGTTGCACGAGGCGCTCGCCGACGCCGTGACGCCCGGGGCGCCACTGCGCGATTACTTCAGACATCGTCGGGTGGCTGACGGCGGCTATCTCGCCGCTCTTGTCGCTGAATCGCAGGCGAGTTTCGCCGGCCTGCCTTCCTACGGCGCCGTCAATGCGCTGGTCGCAGACATCACACGCCGCTATTGCGAGCTGCAAGCGCTCAAGCATCTGGCTCCGGGCGAACGTGAGCGCCGATGCGAAGCCGCATTTGGGAACGTCGCCCCCGATCTCACATGGTTTGAGGGCGCCGCGGCCAGCGGCTCGACGATGGCGACGTTCGCGCTCGCGCACGCGGCGTTCACCCGCGGTCTGCCGGCCCTGCACGCCCAACAGATATATGACGCGTGCTTCCCATATTTCACCGGATTGCACATCCTGCTCGACTACTTCGTCGATCAGGACGAAGACCGGGCTCACGGTGAGCTCAACTTCGTCGCCTGCTATCCCGACGCGGGTGCCGCGCACGCGGGCATCGAGCGGATCGCGCGCATCGCGCAGCAGCGCCTGACGGCGCTGCCCGACCCAGAGCCCCACGTGTTCGCGCTACGCGCTATGTGCGGCTACTATTGCACTCGCCCGACGCTCTCCAAGTCCGCGCGCCAGGCGGCGCTGGAGATCCTGCGCCACGCAGGTGTCGATCTCGACCCGCACCCGTTGCTCAAGCTCTACACGCGCATGGCTCGTTCGTGATATAATCCACGGGCCGAGCGTGCCGGACGATCGCGGGCGATTCGATCGCTTGAGGAAAGTCCGGGCTCCATCGGGCGAGGGTGCCAGTTAACGGCTGGTCGGGGCGACTCGAAGGAAAGTGCCACAGAAACATACCGCCCAAGGCGCAAGCCTCGTGGTAAGGGTGAAATGGTGCGGTAAGAGCGCACCGGGGCCGCCGAAAGGCGGCTGACGGGCAAACCCCACTCGGAGCAAGACGGTTGGGATCGTCTCCGCAAGGAGGCGCCGGCGGCCCGCCGGTTCCCACATCACGTCGCACCAGGCGTCCGGCGACGGACGTCGCAGAGAGATGATCGTCGCGGCTCACGCCGCTACAGAACCCGGCTTACAGGCACGTCTCGGCATATTCGAACGCCCGCGCTCAAGAGCGCGGGACCACATCTACGTGGTGCGTCTGCGCGAGAGCGGCTTGCGCGCCGCAAAGCCCTCTTCGACGCCATGCCAATGCGCGATTGACGGCTCATCCATCTGCCAGCACAGGTTCACGAGTTGTCCGCCGCGCAACGCGGGAAAGTCCACCAGTCCCAGATCCAGATCTTTGACGATGCAGCCGTGCCGTTGGATCGCTTCGATGCGCGCGCCGATCTCCTCGTGCAGCTCGCGCGCTTCGCGGCGCATCACCAACGAGTCGCGTCCTTCGCTCGGCGTCGCGGCAAAGCCGCGCGCGACCTCGGCCTCGAGCATCGCGATGGCGTAGTCGCGCCGCCGGCGCGTCACCTGTTCCAGCAGCGGCTTGATGATGGGCAACAGCGCCGTCGCCTCTTCAAGCCTGAATATCTTCACGGGACCCCGCTTCGCCCCACCCCAGGCTTCTTCCGCTGCGGCGGGGCAGAGCCGCGCCGACCGCCAATACCCAATCAGGTGAAATCAAGACAGTTCGAGCAATCCGTCACAAGCGCCCGGCAGCCGGTCCGCGCGCTGCCTTCGCCGCACGTGGTGATCGTCACCGGCATGTCCGGCGCCGGCAAGAGCCAGGCCGCCAAGTGCCTCGAAGATCTGGGATATTTCTGCGTCGACAACCTCCCGCCCAGCCTGATCCCCAAGTTCGCCGAGCTCTTCTCCAGCAGCCGCAATCTGCAGCACGTGGCCCTCGTGCTCGACATACGCGGCGAAGAGATGTTCGGCGATCTGCTGGGCCAGCTGCGCGCGCTCGAAGACGAGGGCATCGCGTATCGCGTCGTGTTCTTGGACGCGAGCGACGAGGTGCTCGTCCGCCGCTACTCGGAGACGCGGCGCAAGCACCCGCTGGCGGGCCACGGCCGGGTGACGGACAGCATCAGCGCCGAGCGCCACGAGCTCAAGCCCATCCGCGACGCGGCTGACGTCATCATCGACACCTCATCCCTGACGCTGACCGCGCTCAAGGAGCGCTTGGCGCATGCCGCCGATGCGACCGCCGAGCCCGGCGTGCTCACCGTCTCGGTGGTGGCTTTCGGTTACAAGCACGGCGTGCCGCTGGACGCCGATCTGGTCTTCGACGCGCGCTTTCTTCCCAATCCCAACTACGTCGACGAGCTGCGCCCGCTCACCGGCACGCATCCGGCCGTGGTCGAGTTTCTCAAGCGCGATGCGGACGTCCAGGCGTTCGAACGCGAGCTCTACCGCTTCGTCGACTTCCTCGTCCCTCTGTTCATCCGCGAAGGCAAGGCGCACTTGACGATCGGCATCGGCTGCACCGGCGGCCGCCATCGTTCCGTGTATCTGGCGACCGAGCTGGCCGCTCATCTGCGCACCCATAACGTGCGCGCGTTCGTGGAGCTTCGCGATGCGCGAAAATAATTCCGGACGCCAAGCCTGGTCGCACGCGATGCGCTGGCTCACGCCGGGCATCAAGGTCAAGCGCTGGCTGTTCTTAGCGCTGGCCGGCGGCGCGCTGTTCCTCGACGGCTTCGTGCGTCTGCTAGCGCACGCGCCGTTCCTCAACTTCCATATCAACGAGTACATCGACCGCCAGCTCATCGGGCGCGACATGATCTCGCCGGTCACCATCGAGTGGGCGTTCATCGTCGTCGGGTTGTTCGGCGTGTACCTCGGCATCCGGCAGTGGATGCGATCCATCGTGTCCGCGGTGAGTCCGCGCGATGAGGAGCGTTTGATCGACGTCGTCTACGAGCGCCGCCAGCTGGCGCGCGGTTACCGGATCGTCGCGATCGGCGGCGGCACCGGCCTGTCGACGCTCTTGCGCGGTCTCAAGGAATATACGGCGAATCTGACCGCGGTCGTCACGGTCGCCGACGACGGCGGCTCGAGCGGCCGCCTGCGCCAGGAGTTGGGCGTGCTGCCGCCCGGCGACATCCGCAATTGTCTGGTGGCGCTGGCCGACAACGAATCGACGATGGCAGCGCTCTTCCAATACCGGTTCAACGAAGGCGACGGGCTGAGCGGGCATTCGTTCGGCAATCTCTTCTTGGCCGCGATGTGCGGCATCGCCGGCGACTTCGACCGCGCGATCAAAGAGAGCAGCCGCGTGCTCGCGATCAAAGGCCGCGTGCTGCCTTCGACCCTCGCTGACGTGGCGCTCGAGGCAACGCTGGCTGACGGCACGGTCGTGTGCGGCGAGTCGTCCATCTCACACACGTCGTCGCCGATCGTCTCGGTGCGTCTGATCCCGGGCGACTGCGAGCCGCTGGACGAGGCGATCGAGGCGATCTTGGGAGCCGATGCTATCATCCTCGGTCCGGGCAGCCTGTACACCAGCGTGATGCCGAACCTCTTGGTACCCGGCATCGCCGAAGCGATCGAACACTCCATGGCCTTCAAGATCTACGTCTGCAACATCATGACGCAGCCGGGCGAGACCGACGGCATGACCGCCGCCGACCACGTGCGGGCATTGCTCAAAGGCACCGGGCGCCAGATCTTCGATTACGTGCTCGTCAACGTCGAGCAGCCGCATCGCTTGCTGCGCCGCTACGAATCCGAGCGCGCATATCAGGTGCGTCCGGACGTCAAAGCCGTCGCCGCGATGGGGGTCACGCCGATCTACGGAAAGTTCGTGTCAGAGACCCAATTGGTGCGCCACGATGCCGGCAAGCTCGCGCATAGCCTCATGAAGCTGATCTACGACAAGCTCGAAGGCCGCGGGGTCCCGAACGACGTGCCGCAGATCGTCGGCGGCCAAGCCAGCGCGCGCTAGCCTCTCGGTCGCTCCGACACTTCAGCCAGGATCTCTTCGGGCAACCGTCCCTTGCGCAGCTCGCGGACGCCGCCCTTGACCACCAGCGCGGAAGCGGTTGCCATCGCTATGCGCTTTCCTTCGGCGTTGTCGATGTTGCAGGAGCTGACCCGCAGCAGCCGGCCGCGATGATTCACCGTCGCGTCGAGCGTGAAGTCTCCGGAGTTGATGAGGGCCGGTCTTGTGAACCGGATCTGCATATCCAATGTCGCGAAAACATCGCCGGCCGAAAGGGTGGAATAGACCGCCCCGCCCATCGTGAAGTCCGCAGCCCACGCGAGCAGTCCACCGTAGATCGAAGGTCCGCCGTTCGAGAACCACGCCGACGACGGCATGACGCTCCTGAGCCGGCCGTCATCAACCGACGTAGGGCGATAGCCGGTGAGCTGGAATACAGGAAAGACTTTTTCGCCGGCGATCGTTCGCCGCTGCAGGTCGATCGGGGTTCCGTTCATCACCTCGTCGAGACTGAAATAGCCGTCTTCGGGAGCCGGCCGCAGATAAGGATCCACCAGATCGGTTGGCCCGACATCAGGCGGCGGGTACTCGGCTTCCAAGTCCAGCGGCACGTCAGAGATCAGGCACCGGGTGCTCCCAAATGCAAGCAGGCGCCCTTCGTGATCGGTGATCTGGATGATCGACAATCCTACCTGATTGCCCGAATGAATGATCTCGGCACGCCCGATCATGTTCGTGGTCTTCCTGCTCATCGGCCTGACGAATGACATGCTGAGCTCCGACGTCGTGACGGTCTTACCTGCGGGCAGCGTCGTCCAGATGGCGGCGGCAAGCGGCGCGTCAGCGAAGAGCGCGTACACGCCGCCCCAATACAAACCGAAGCCGTCTTCCAACCATCGCGTCACCGGCATCGTGAACGTCGTCTTGCCGAGGCCTGCTTCAGTCGGCCGTATCCCAAGGAGTCGAAACATGGGAGGGGCCGGAAGTTCGCCGCGGATGTAACGCTTGAATGTCTCCAAACCAGGTTTCTGAAACGCGCGCAGATCTCCGATGGATCCCCTGGCGCGCTCGTCCATGTGGCTCATCGCGGTAGCCTCCCCGCAAGCTGGAATGCAGCGCTTTCGATCAGCTCTCGCGCACGACGCATAGCTTGATCCACTGGCATCGTCGCTGGCGCAATCGCAACAGCTTTCTCTATTCCCGCCGACTCGAGTTCGTCTTCGGACAGGGCAATGCTGCCTGCAAGCGCGACGACCGGGATCCCCCGAGCGCGCGCGGCTTGGGCAACGGCATAGGGCGCTTTGCCGTTCAGCGTCTGCTTGTCGAGCCGGCCTTCGCCGGTGATGACCAGGTCGGCGCCTTCCAAGCGTTGGGCGAATCCCAGCACGTCGAGCACCAGCTGCGCGCCTGGACGCAACTGCGCGCCTGCAAGCGCCAGAAATCCGCCGCCGAATCCGCCGGCCGCACCTGCACCGGGAATATCCCGCACGTCTACGCCGGTCGTCTTCGCGGCGATGATCGCGAACTGCGCCAGGGCCTCGTCGAGCTCCCGCACTTGAGCCGGTGATGCGCCTTTCTGCGGTCCGTAGATCGCGGAAGCCCCGTTGGGACCGACGAGGGGGTTCGTGACGTCGCAGGCGATCTCAATCCTCGTGCCGGAAAGCCGCGCGTCGGAATCGCCCGTGTCGATGTGCCGCAGCCGGGTAAGCGCCGCGCCACCAGGCGGCAGCTCCTCGCCATCTCTATCGAGAAAACGGGTGCCGAGCGCGCGCAGCGCGCCGGTGCCCGCGTCGTTGGTCGCGCTGCCGCCGATCGCCACGATCATGCGCGTGGCGCCGGCTTTGAGCGCGGCGGCGATGAGCTGGCCAGTGCCGTAGCTCGTGGCCGTCATCGGGTCGTTGCTGCCGGGAGGGAGCAGCGCAAGGCCGCTCGCACGAGCCATTTCGACGACTGCGACGTTTTCAGGCAGCAAGCCGTAGGGGGCCGAAACGGGCTTGCCATCGGGTCCAGACACCGTCATCTCGATCTTGCGCCCGTTCAACGCGCAGACCATCGCATCGAGCGTGCCATCGCCGCCGTCGGCCACGGGCACCAGCTCATAGGTCGCATCGGAGAACACGCGCTTGAACCCCGCCTCGATCGCCCGCGCAACTTCGATCCCGTTGAGGCTGCCCTTGAACTTGTCGGGGGCGATGACGATCTTGCGGATGGCCCGCCGGCCTGCTAGCGTTTGAGCACCTCGGGGTTGAGCGCGTTGGGCGGCGCTTTGCCTTCGAAAAAGGCGATGACGTTGTTGGCCGCCATCTGCGCCATCTTGCCGCGCGTCGCATAGCTCGCGCTGCCGATATGCGGCAGCAGCACGACGTTTTCAAGCTGTGCCAACCCGGGCGAGAGCTTCGGTTCGTTCTCGTACACGTCCAGCCCGGCGCCCGCGATCGTGCCGTCGCGCAGCGCTTCGACGAGCGCCGCCTCGTCGATGACCGGACCGCGCGATGTGTTGATCAGGCACGCGGTGGGCTTCATCTTCTGCAATGCCGCGGAGTTCATGAGATGCTTGGTGCCGGGCAGCAACGGCGTGTGCAGGGTGATGAAATCCGAGCGGGTGAGCAGCTCCTCGAACGGCACGCGCGCCGCGCGCAGCTCGCGCTCGACGTCCGGTGGAGCCGGGAATTCGTCGGAATAGAGAACGGTCATGTCGAAGCCGAGCGCCCGGCGCGCCACGCCGCGCCCGATGCGTCCGAATCCGACGATGCCGAGCGTCGCGTGATGGACGTCGTGGCCGAGCAGCTGCATGATACCCCAGCCGCCCCACCTGCCGGTGCGCGTCAGCCGATCCCCTTCGGCTAGGCGCCGCGCCGTACAGAGCAGGAGGGCGAACGCGAGGTCCGCGGTCGTGTCGTCGAGCACGCCGGGCGTATTGGTCATGACGACGCCGGCTTTGGTGCCTGCCGCGACGTCCAGATTGTCAAAACCCACGGCGACGTTGGCGACGATGCGCACTTTGGGGGCCGCCTCGAGCACTTCGGCGTCGACCTTCTCGGTCAAAAGGCAGACCAGTGCGTCTGCGTCCTTGCAGCCGCGCACCAGCTCCTCGCGCGTCGGCGGGCGGTCGTGCGGCCAGACATCGGGATCGGTGTGGCGTTCGAGCAGCGTCAGACCGGCGTCGGGGATCACGCGGGTGACGAACACGCGAGGCTTGGGCTGGCTCATCGCCCGCGCCTAGCCGAGAGCGGCGTTCTTCGCGCGGCCGCTGTAGCCGAGTTTGGCGGAGATCTCTTGCGCCGCGGCGACGACGTGCTTGATGACGCGATCGCGCGGCAGCTGCTGCTGCCCAAACTTTGGCACCGCGACGGAGATCGCGGCGACGGGTCGGCCTGAATAGTTGAACAGCGGCGCGCCGACACAGTACAGCCCTTCTTCAGTCTCTTCGTTGTCCTCCGCGTAGGCCTGGCGGCGGACTTTTTCCAGCTCGAGGCGCAACGCCTCGGGATCGGTGATGGTGTTCTTCGTGTAGCGGGCGAGCGGCTTGCTGGCGATGATGCGGTCGATCTCGGCGCGATCGAGATGCGCGAGCAGCGCCTTGCCGATGCCGGTGGAGTGCATCGGCCGGCGCGCGCCGATGTCGGCGTACATCTTGACCGGCCGGCGGCCGTCCACTTTTTCGATATAGACCAGCTCGGTGTCGTCCAGGACCCCCAAGAAAACCGTCTCGCCCAGCGCAACGGCCAGCTGCTCCAGGACCGGTTTGGCGACGGTGTGGGCCTCCATGGACCGCAGGATGCCGCAGCCTACCTCGAAGGCCTTGATGCCCAGGGAATAGCGGGCGTTGTCGGGGTTCCATTTGACGAAGCCGCGGGCGCGCAAGGTCTGGAGTATGCGGTGAACGCTGCTCTTCGAGAGTCCGATCGCCTGGCCGAGCTCCCGGACGCCGACTTCCTTGCTCTGCGTTCCCAGGTACTCGAGGATGACCAATGCGCGGTCGACTGAGTTGACTTTGGACTCGCCTCGCGGCTTTGCGGCGGCGGTCTCACCGGACGAAATAACCACGCTGTCCTCCAACCCCCTCGAGTTTCGTGCGCTCGCTGCCGGGGAGCGCAAAGCACCGGCCGTTAGTAGGCGGCCGATGCTCATTGGGACACTTGTAACGGGACGGCTCTTGGCGCACCCCCGCGCCGGTTCCTGTCTGCGAAACGCCTATCCCGTACGCGTTTGCGCCGCTTAGACGTGGACGAGCGTGATATTAAGAGGCGTTTGCTGCCCTGACGTTATGTGCACTTGCGTGGTAAAGGGCTGATAACCGGTCGCACTCGCGGTCACCGTCTCCATGACGCCGGTCGGATCTCCGGGCACCGTTGAGATCTTATACGTGCCGTCCGCCGCGGTCGTCGCGCAGTCGACGACGGCGACGCATACTTGCGCGCCCGCGACTGGTCCGGCGCTCGACGACACGACGCCGGCGAGCGCGCCGTAATCGCCCTGCGTCGTCGGGTTCGTGCACGCGCCGAGGAGCAACGCCGTTACGGACGCCGTGGCCAACATCGATGCATTGCGCGTCATCATCTCCAAGCCTCCAAGTCCTCTTCGACGCCCGGTTGCGGTGGTTTCCCCCGGATCGGTTGTCGTGCCTGCGGTCGAATAAATTCGACCGCTCCATTCAGGTGAGAAAAAGGCGGCGTGCCAGCAGCAGCGCGACCAAGCCGCCGACGACGATGACACCCAAGACCCCTACCAGATCCCATATCCCGGACTTCGCTGCGGTCGAACCGCCGCACACGGCTTGCACCGCCTTGCCAAGCGCCAGGTCGAAGCGCGCCAACCCGTTTGACGGCAACCCATCGGCATGGCGCGCCGCGGCGACCAGCTGCGTGGCGGTCCATCCGGCGTCATCGACAAGAAGGTCGATCCGGCCGTCTGGCCCGGCGATCACCGTCCTCTCGCTGTGCAGCAATTGACCACGATCGCCTTGAACCACCGACACGCCGAGCGGCTTGGCGAACGAGTCGACCAGTGACGCGTCGCCGGTCAGCACGCGCCAATTCTCGCCGCGCACTCCGCGGCTGCGCGCGAAGTTCGCGATCGCCAACGGAGTATCGCGTGCGGGATCGATGCTGATCTCGAGCAGCTCGAAACGGTCGGCCGGCAGGGCGGCCTGCAGCCGGCCGAATTTCTCGGTGAGGATCGGGCACTCGTCGGCGCAGTTCGTATAGATAAAACCGATGACGAGCGTGCGGCCCCGCAACTGCTGGATGGAGACGCGGCGGCCGGCTTGATCGACATAGGTCGCGTCAGGCAGGACGTCTCCGACTCCGAGCGGGTGAACCGGCTGGTCGAACGGGTTGGGGGCCGGCGTGGCGGATGCGGCGCGCGCCGATGCGCAGACGGCGGACGCCAGGGCGAAAGCGCATGCCGCCCCGAACACCGAGGCCGTCATGGAGCCCTTGAGCCCGAGCCAACGCCGGCGAAGCATCGCCATGCGGCCCTGGCGCCCTGAGGAGCGGCGCGTGGTCTGGCGCGGCGCGAGCGGCCGCTTCGTGGTCGCGCTCGAGCCGGGGGCGCTTGCGCTGGCGTTCGGGCTATTCACGCTGGCCATCGTCCACATGGCCGACGCCAAAGAACATCAAGGCTACATCTACTTCGCCTGGGTCTTCGGTTTCGGCGCCGTCTGCTTCGTGCTCTATGCGGTCGCGCTGCTCGTCTACCCGATTCGGGCGCTGCTGCAGACCCGCGAGCCGATCTTCATCGTCGACGGCTACGTGCGAACGCGCGCGCCCGATGAGCGATCGCTGCCTGGAAGCAGCGGCTACATCGCGGTCGTGCTCGAAGACGGGCGCACGGCGTGCGAATGGGTTGCAACGGGGGAGCGGGCGCTGCCCGATGAGGAGCACCCTGCGTTCATGGAGTTCAGCGAGTTCGGGGGGATTCATACCATCGACGGGCGCGCCACGGGCATCCTGCCCGAAGACTTCCCGATGCTTGGCGTCGGCGGTGCGCGGCCGCCGAAGCTGAAGCCCTAGCTCAAGCTGCCTGACAGCGGCACCGTCGGCGTGTCTTTCGCGGGCCAATAGTGATTTGCGCCGGCCTCCACGATCGTGATCGCTCCCATGAAGACGATCATCGCGACGCCGACGACGCCGAGCCAGCGAACGAGCGCCGGGGTCCCGCGGCTTTGCGGGATGTCGTACTCGTCGACCTCCGCGCCTTGTGCCATGTCAGCCTCCTAGACGTGCCCGGCTTTGCCGAGCGCGACGGTGAGGACGATGATGCAGCCCAGCGTGAGCAGCGCCATCATGATCTTGGTGACCTGATCCTCGAGCGCGGTTTTCGGCCACTCCTCGTAGAGCGCCTTGACCGCGAAAAAGCCGACCACCAGCGCCCCGGCGCCGGCTATGATCCGCAATAGGATCGATCCGTCCATCCCCTATTCCTTCGGCGCGGTCGAAGAACGCGCCACTACGTCAATAGACATAGAACAAGAAGAACAGCGCGACCCAGATGACGTCGACGAAATGCCAGTACAACGTCGCCGCCGTCAGGCCGAAGTAACGGGTCTGGTCGTATACGCCGCGCCTCGTCTGCAGCAGCACGGTGATCAGGAAGATCACGCCGATGAAGACGTGGAAGCCGTGCATGCCCGTCAGCGTGAAAAACGACGCCCCGAAGGTGCTGCCGGCCCACGTGTCGTGCAGATGCGTGTACTCGTAGGCCTGCCCTGACAAGAATCCGAGACCGAGCACAATGGTGGCGATGATGAAGGCTGTGAAGCGCGAGCGGTTCGCGTGGCGCCAGGCTTCCATCGCCAGATGCATGGTCACGCCGGAACCGAACAGCACGATCGAGTTGACGGCCGCGAGATAGAGACCCGGACGTTCCACGCCCGGCGGAGGCCAGCCGGGCGAGGCCGCCCGGATGTAGAGATAGCCGAAGATGAACGAGCAGAACAGTATCGAGTCCGAGACCAGGAAGAACAGGAAACCGACCAGCCGGTGGCCGCGGACTTCGGCGTATTCGGCGTCGCTGACCGGCAGCGCGTGCGTCGCCATCGCTTACGCCACCGGCTCCGTGGCCAGGTCTTGCGAGATGTTCGCATACGGCAGCGGCTTGCCGTAGTCGTACGGGCCGTCCAGCACGATCGGGATCTCGGCGAAATTGTAATACGGCGGCGGCGACGAGGTCATCCACTCGAGCGTGCGCCCGCCCCACGGGTTGGGTCCGGCGATCTTGCCGTACTTCGCGCTGCGGATCGCGTTGTAGGCGAAGATCAGCATCGAGGCTCCGAGCACGAAGGCCGAGATCGAGACGAACATGTTGGTCGGCTCGAATTGCGGGTCGTAGTAGACCACGCGACGAGGCATGCCCAGCAGCCCGAGCCAGTGCATCGGCAAGAAGGTCGCATTGAACGACAAGAACGCGATCCAGAAGTGCCACTTGCCGAGGCGTTCGTCGAGCAAGCGGCCGGTCATCTTGGGCCACCAATAATACAGGCCCGCAAAGATCGTGAACACGCTGCCGCCGACCAACACGTAGTGCAGATGGGCGACGATGAAATACGTGCCGTGCTCGTGGATGTCCGCCGGCACCGATGCGAGCATCACGCCGGTGACGCCGCCGAAGGTGAACATCGAGAGGAATCCGATCACGAAGAGCAGCGGCGTGCTCAAACGCACGTGCCCGCGCCAAAACGTGGCTACCCACGAGAATATCTTGATGCCGGTGGGGATCGCCACCGCCATGGTGAGGATCATGAACGGCAGCTGCACCCAGCGCGACAGGCCGCTGGTGAACATGTGGTGCGCCCACACCATGAACGACACCAGGCCGATGGCCACCGACGAATAGGCGATCGCCTTGTAGCCGAAGATCGGCCGGCGCACGAAGACCGGGATCACCTCCGACACGATGCCGAAGCCCGGCAGGATCATGATGTAGACGGCCGGGTGCGAGTAGAACCAGAACACGTGCTGCCACAGCACCGGGCTGCCGCCGTTGGCCGGATCGTAGAACGGCACGCTGAAGACCTTCTCGATGAACAGGCCGGCCAGGGCCGCGGAAAGATTGGCCGTCGCGATCGCGGAGAGGAACGCGGTCACGAGCGTCGCCCAGGTGAACAGCGGCATGCGCGTCCACGTCATGCCGGGGCAACGCATCTTGATGATCGTGACCATGAAATTGATGCCGGTGATCGTGCTGGACACGCCGATGAGGAAGACGCCGGCACACCATAGCGCAGTGCCTGGCGTGTGCAGGCTGACCGGCGGATATTCGGTCCAGCCTGCCTGCGGGGCGCCGTACAGGAAGCTCAAGAAGATGAGCAAGCCTGCCGGCGGGAAAAGCCAGAAACTGAACATGTTGAGCCAGGGGAAGGCGACGTCGCGCGCGCCGATCTGCAGCGGCATCGCGAGGTTGCCGAAACCGCCGGTCATGATCGGGATGATGACGAGCCACACCATCGCGGTGCCGTGAATGCTGTAGGCTTCGTTAAAGGTCTGGGGGCTGAGCAGCGTGTTGTGCGCGTGCATGAGCTGTGCGCGCACCAGCTCGGCCAGCAGGCCCGCAAGCACGAAGAACAGGCCGCTGGTGATGAAGTACTGGACCGCGATGACTTTGTGGTCGAAGCTGATCACGTACTTCGCGATGAAGCCTTGCGGCGGCGGATGGATGTGCGCGTGGCTGGCTTCGGCTTGGAGCTGCGCGATCGACATGTGGCCTGCTCGTCCTTCTTCTACTACTACTTGTGCAGCGACTCGAGGTAGGCGACCAGGTTTGCGACGTCCTTGTCCGTCAACTGGTTGACCTGCATGTTCGGCATGGTGCCCAGGTCGCCTGAGGCTCCGTGCTCGATGACGTCGGCGACGTCATCCGGGTCGGCCGGCTTGCCCGTCACCAAGTCCGGATGATCCGGGTCGTGGAACAGGTTCCCTAGCCCCGGGCCGACCTTGCGCTCCGAGAACGGCCCGACAGCATGGCAGCCCGTGCATTTCGTGGCGAACACGCGGCCGCCCGCGGCAGCGTCGCCGTTGGCGATCGGGATCGGCCCTTGCATGCCGGCGCTCGCCTGCAGCTGCTGCTGGCTCTTGAACCAGGCGTCGAAGTCCGCTTGCGACTCGACGACGACCTTGCCCACCATCTCCGAATGGCCGAGCCCGCAGAATTCGGTACAGATGATGCGGTACGTGCCGATGCGCGTCGGCGTGAAGTGGATCGGCACGATCATGCCCGGGATCATGTCTTGCTTGACGCGGAACTCGGGAGCCCAGAACGAGTGGATCACGGCATTGCGGATGTCGTCTTCAGACGAGGTGAGGTCGATGGTCACCTGTTTGCCGATCGGCAGGTGCATCTCGTTCTCGACCGGATGCTTCAGACCCGGATAGCGGAATTCGTAATAGAACGTGTGCCCGACGGCTTCGATCGTCGCGACGCTGGCCGCGCTGGCGAGATAGTACTTGGGCATCACCAGATAGCTGATCACGCCGAGGATCAGCATCAGAATCGATGGGATGATCGTCCAGGCCGCCTCAAGCGCGGGCTGGTCGTGGATGTCCGAGCCGACCGCCATGAGATCGTCGCCCTTGCGCGTATGGTAGCGCCAGGCGAAATACAGCAAGAAGCCGTTGACGTAGACGAGGATCGGCACGCCGAAGAAGGCCATGAAGCGGAAGATGAAATCGATGTCGGTGGCGGCCGACGAGGCGCGCGGCAAGTAGTCGTCGATCGGAAAGACGACGACGCCCCACATCAGCAAGCCGCTGATGACGGTCAAGATGAACGTCACCGACCAGAACTCGGTGTCCAGCAGCGGCGCTCTGCGTGTCTCGTTCAGCTGTGAGCTCCCCCGGCCGGGCGCTTACACGGCGGCGCAGATGCATCCTCGCCGCCCATGGTGGTTTTGTCGTATGCCGAAGGTGGGAATCGAACCCACATGAGGGGTGACCTCGCGCGATTTTGAGTCGCGTGCGTCTGCCAGTTCCGCCACTTCGGCTTCATTCGACCGCTGGGTATGGAGTCCGAGTTACCGCCACGGGTTCGGATTCCCTCGGCCGCGCGGGGGGAGCCGCGACCGGAAGCAGCGTCGCCAGTGGAATGCATCCGAGCGCAAGCGCGAACGCGACCAGGTACTCGGCGCGGAAATCGATTGCCGCATCGAGGCCGCGATTCAACGACGCCGTGACGATCGCCGGCGCCGTGATCGCGCCGGAACTTGCGAACATCGTCAGCAGGCCGGTCGCGGCGCCGCGACGGCTCGCGTCCACATAACGGTAGATGAGCACGTTCGGAGGTGCGGTCCCTAGGCCCATGCCAAGACCGGACAGGGCCAGTCCGATGCGCACGCCCCACAACTGCGGATCGAATGCCAGGAATGCCAGTCCGGCAGCCAATACGGCGAGTCCCGTCGCGAGCACGCCCTTGGGTCCGAATCGGTTGAGCAGCCGCCCGCCGGCCCCTTGACCGAGGCCCAGGGGAAGCGCGAGGAACAAGAGCGCGAGGCCGGCCTGCGCCGCGCTCGCATGGAAGCGCGCCATGTAGTAGGTGGCCGAGTAGATCGTCACCGAGAAGATAGGAATCGCCGACACGAAGGCGATCGCGTAGACGAGCGCTGTGCCGGGCTCGCGCAGCAGGGCAGGATCGATCAAGGGGTCAGCGCTGCGCCGCTCCCACATGACGAGTCCGACAACACATGCGACGGCGGCGCCGAGCCACAGCGGGAGCTGCAACGGCGGCGCGGCCCCGGCTCCCATCACACAGGCGGCAAAGCCGACGATGAGCGCAACGGCGCCCGCATCAAACCCGACACGCTGTCGCGGCGCCTTGTCCGCCGGCAGGCCCGCGGCGAGCAGCAACGTGATCAACGCCAGCGGGATGTTGACCCAGAAGATCAGATGCCAGGAGAACTGCAGATGCAGCCGGTGGCCCGCGTCTATGAGCACGCCGCCTAAGACGGATCCGACCACGGCCGCAAGCGCGAACGCGCCGTAGATCAGCCCGAGCGCGCCGCCCTGCCTGTCGTCTGGCACCGAGTCGCCGATGATCGCGGTAGCCGCCGGCGCCACCGCGCCCGCGCCGAGCGACTGGATCACGCGCCCCAGGATCAAGACGGCAAACGATGTGGACAGCGCGCAGACCAGCGAGCCGAGCCCGAACAGCGCGATTGCCGCCACGAAGACGAGCTTGCGGCCTTTCGCGTCGGAGAGGCGGCCCGCGATCGGCTGCGCGATCAGCGAGCCGGTGGCATAGGCGACGATGATCCACCCGAGACTCGCAAGTCCGGCGCGCAACGATGTCGCCATGTCCAGCAAGGACGGTGCGATGATCGTCAGCTGCAGCGCGCGCATGAACATCCCGAGGGCGAGCGGCGCAAGCACGCCGCTAGGCCTGTATGCGGCGTGCGCCGAGCTCACGCCCCCGGACCGTGTCCGAACCGGTCCACCACCATGGCGACGAAGAGCAAGGCGAGGTATAACATCGAGAATTTGTACATGGCGCGCTCGCTCTGGATCGAGCCGTCGCGCGCAACGCGCACCGCGCAGGTGAGGAACGCGGCGTCGAGCGCCACCGCGCAAGCCAGGTAGACGCCTCCCATCACGTGCAGCGGCACTAAGGCAAGCGTCAGGGCGACGAGCACCACGCTATAGATGATGATCTGGCGTTTCGTCTCGGCGTCGCCGCGAACCACCGGCAGCATCGGGATGCCGACCTTCGCGTATTCGCCCTTGGCGATGAGCGCGAGCGCCCAGAAATGAGGGGGCGTCCACAGGAACACGATCGTGAAGAGCAGGGCGGCCGTGAAGTCGAGCTTGCCGGTGACCGCCGCCCACCCGACAAGCGGCGGCACGGCGCCGGCAGCGCCCCCGATGACGATGTTCTGCACGCTCGTGCGTTTGAGCCACAGCGTATAGACGCCGACGTAGAACGCGATGCCGGCCAGCGCGAGGGCTGCGGCGAGCAGGTTGACGGTCAACCCAAGCACCGCGAACGACGCGATCGCCAGGACGATGCCGAACACCAACGCATGGGCCGCAGGTAGCCGGCCGCTCGGGATCGGGCGGTTGCGGGTGCGGCTCATGACCGCGTCGATGTCGCGGTCGAAGTACATGTTGAGCGCGCCGGACGATCCCGCCGCGAGCGCGCCGCCCAGCAGCGTGCAGATCATCAGCCACGCGTTGGGCACGCCGCCCTGCGCGATGAACATCGCCGCCAGCGTGGTGAACAGCAACAGCGACATCACGTTCGGTTTGGTCAGCGTGACGTAGTCGCGCACCATGGTGCGCGCGTCGCCCATCGCGACGCTCAGTGCGCTCACGGGTTTTGCGCGACGGCGCGCTGCGGCGCCGGTGCCGGGTCTGCAGCGCCGGTGCCGGCCGGAGCGGCCGTGGCTGCATAGGCGGCATACGTGAGGATGACGAGGGTCGCGAACAGGAGAGCACCGTTGGCTTGATGCAGCGAGCGCAAGACGGGCTCAAGGGCGGTCATCACGGTTGCGACTCCCAACGCGATCTGCACGACAGCGAGGACCAGCGCAAGGGCGGAGAGGGAGCGCGTGCGCGCGTCTCGGCTACGCATCCCGATGAGGCCCAAGACCAGCACAAGCGCGAAGGCTGCATACGCGAGCAAGCGATGCGCCATGTGGATCTGTTGGGCCAGCGACTGCGGCGCCCCCCATCCGTTACAAAGCGGGAATTGCGTGCATGCGAGGCCGTCGTTTGAAGCGCTCATATACCCGGCAGCCAGGATCGCGGCGAATGTGACGGCAGCGGCAGACAGCGCGAGCCGGCTGAACGACAGCGAAGCTGCGGGCGAATCGAACGGCGCCGTCGTGCCCGCCGGCTGCGCGGCCGCATACCATACGACGAGCAGGCTCACAAAGGTCAACATGCCCAGGCCGAGATGCGCAGCGACGCTGGGTGGATTGTTGATGTACCTGATCGTGAGGCCGCCGACGATGATCTGCGCGACCAGCAAGCCGGCCGGGTACCATGCGGCGCGCCAGGCTGCGGGCAGTTCGCGCCGCGCCTGCCACGCGGCGATGAACGTGGCGACGATCAACAGCGTGAGGATGGGCGCGCCGAGCCGATGCGTCCATTCGTAGACGACGCTGTCGTTGAGGGCTGGGAACCAGGCGCCGCGGCAGCGCGGCCAATCGGGGCACGTCATGCCGGCCCCATTGATGCGCACGATGCCGCCCCACACGACGAGCGCGAGGGCGAACAGCGCCGAGCCCAGGCTCGTGTAACGCAGCGTCTTGACGGACACGCTCGAAGCGGCGGCGGCGATGCTCATGGACGTTCGAGTCTTAAGATGGGCTTCGCTGATATCCTGTTCGCAGCGCGCAGCGCTCGTGCGATGCGCCCGACTTTCGTCAACCGCGCGCAGGAGGTGACGGCATCTGCGGGTCGCAAGCTGGCCGCGTGACATCCATACAGTTGCGCGCGCCGGAGCGTCTGCACGGACCCCTGCGCGTGCCGGGCGACAAGTCGATCTCGCACCGCATCCTGATATTCGCAGGCGCAGCGACCGGCAGGACGCGCGTGCTCGGCATCAACCGCGGCGAGGACGTGGCTGCGACGATTCGCGCCCTGCGCGGCCTCGGCGTGAGTGTCGAGGACGACGGCACGGCGCTCGCTGTGGATGGCGCCGGCGAATTCCGCGACCCGGCGGCTCCCATCGACTGTGGGAACTCGGGCACGACGATGCGCGTGCTTGCCGGGCTCTTGGCCGGGCGGGCCAACGCGGTGTTGGACGGCGACGAGAGCCTGCGCCGCAGGCCGATGGAGCGCGTCGCTGTGCCGCTGCGCGCGATGGGAGCGGACGTGCGCAGCTCGCCAGGCGGGCACGCACCGCTGACTCTCTCGCGCTCGGATACGCGCTTACACGGGATCACGCACGAGCTCGAGACCGCCTCGGCGCAGGTGAAGACGGCGATCATGCTCGCAGCGCTGCGGGCTCGCGGCACGACGACTATTTCCAGTCCGTGCCAGAGCCGCGACCACAGCGAGCTGATGCTCGCCGAGATGGGCGCCGCGCTCGCGATCGAGGGCCTGCGCGTGCGCGTGCAGCCGTCATCGCTGCATGCGCTCGCGGACTACGAGGTCCCGGGCGACGTCTCGTCAGCGGCCTACTTCATCGCCGCGGCCACTTGCGTGCAGGGCAGCCGCATCTCAGTACTCGGTGTGGGCATCAATCCGACGCGCACTGCTGCGCTCGACGTCATGCGCGACATGGGCGCGCACATCAGCATCCGCGGTTTGCGCGTCATGCACGGCGAACCGGTAGCCGACATCGAGGTGTCGTCGGCCGCGCCCCTGCGCAACGTCGAGCTCGATCCGGCGCGCATCCCGAACCTCATCGACGAGATCCCGCTGCTGTGCGCGGTGGCGGCTACCGCGCAGGGCGCGTTCGTCGTGCGTGGGGCGGAGGAGCTGCGCGGCAAGGAGTCCGACCGCATCGCGTCTACCGTCGAGCTGCTGCGCGCGTTCGGCGTCGCGGTGACCGAACTGCCCGATGGCATCGCTGTGCGCGGTGGGCGGCCGCTCCGCCCGCCCGAGCGGATCGCCACGGGCGGGGACCATCGCATCGGCATGACGGCCGCGGTGCTGGCAGCCGCCGCGAAAGCGCCGATCGCCATCGACGACGCCGTGTGCATCGGCACATCGTTTCCAGGATTTGAGGCGGCGTGGCACGCGGCGTATGCCGAACGTGGGTGACGGTCGATCAGCGGCCTTCGGGCGCGCGCAGCAGTCCGGCTAGCCACGGAAGGCCGATGCGCAGGATCCGCTCGATCGGGCGCGAGCTGCCGTACGCGAGCGCGCCGAGTTCATCCAGCGCCAGCGCGAGCCGAGCGATTGCGGCGGCGAGGCTACCTATGTCTTCCTTAAGCTTGGCGCCACCCGCACGTATGCGCTGCACCGTCTCTTGCTGGTGCGCGCGCCAATCGGCTTCGAAGATCGGATGGCGGCGTAGTGCCTTGCCCGCGCGCGCGAACTGGACGAGACGCACCGCGACGAACGCAGCGCCGCCCGCGACCGCGAGAAGCGCGATGAGCACGAGCGTCACG
Source organism: Candidatus Eremiobacteraceae bacterium (assembly GCA_035314825.1). Classification (NCBI taxonomy): domain Bacteria; kingdom Bacillati; phylum Vulcanimicrobiota; class Vulcanimicrobiia; order Candidatus Eremiobacterales; family Candidatus Eremiobacteraceae; species Candidatus Eremiobacteraceae bacterium. The sequence goes on along the minus strand of DATFYX010000031.1, from coordinate 6,860 downwards.
CCGATGACATGGAACATCTCAACTCGATCCGGACGGTTTGGAATCCGACTTGCCGGGCGGCGGGGTCGCGGCCGGCGGCTTCTCGCTCTTCGGCGCAGCCGGTGCGGACGAAGCCGAGCCTTCCGTCTTGGCACCATCCGATTTGGCGCTGTCGGCCTTGGGCGCGGCCGGTTCAGCCGCGTCCTTCTTGGCGCCCGTGCCGGCGTAATCGGTCTTATGGAAGCCTGAGCCCTTGAACACGACGCCCACCGGATGGAAGACGCGCGCTAGCTGACCCCCGCACGCCGGACACGTGGTCGGCCGGGGGTCGTTGAAGCCGTGAGCGATCTCATGGGTGGTGCCGCACTGTTTGCAGCGGTAATCATACGTCGGCATCAGGCAGGAAGCGGTTGATTTGCGCTCCCCATAACGATACCTTCTTCAGCCTCGTCGACGCGATGGGCGTCTTCAAGCGTGGTCTTCAGACCCAGCAGCGAGCGCTCGAGATCGCGCGCGACCCTGCGGCGCTCGAACAACGCATCGCGCGCGACTCCTAAGCCGCCGCCATAGACCGGATAGCCGATCGAGCAATGCAGCCGCGTGCCCGTGCGGCGCTGTTCGAAGCGGAACTCGATACGCCGCGCCGCCGACAGCGCGCCCTCGAGCCAGAAGAACGCGTTGGGCACGTAGCGGATCACGTCGAAAGTCTCGCGCCAGCGGCGCTTGCCGCGCTGCATGCAGATCTCGACCTCCTGCTCGTCCGGGCTTTGGGCGCACACGACGAAGCTCAGCCACAGCGGCCAGCGCGCCAGGTCCGATACGAACTCGAACACCCGGCCGACCGGCAGAGCGATGTCGATGCATTCGCTGCAAACGGCTTTCATCGTGACACCTCCGAATAGCCAGCGCGATGCTGCGGACCCGCGTCGCTGCGCTGTGCCTCCAAGACGGCTGCGTACTGCTCGCCAAACACGTGCGCGGGAGTCACGTCGCGTTTCTGCTGCCGGGCGGCGGCGTCGAACCCGGCGAGACCGCCCCTGCGGCGCTGGCGCGAGAGTTGGCCGAAGAGGCGGGAGCAGCGGCCGACATCGGCGCCTTTCGCTACGTTGTGGAAACGCGCGCGCCGTCGGGTGCACGCCACGTCATCCAGCTCGTCTTCGAGGCGGCCTTGCGCGGGCCGCTCGGTGCGTCGCTCGACCCGCGCGTGGCTGCGTGCGTCTGGCATCCGATCGCCGACCTGCGGCGTCTGGCGATCTATCCCGATGCCGGCGAGCAGATCGCCGACGACCTTACGACCGGGTTCCACGGCTGCCGCTATATCGGTGCGCCGTGGCGCCCGTAGCGGTCGAATAAATTCGACCGCTCCATGGGGCGTTAGCGCGAGTACCGTAGGAACGCCGGGACCTCGATCTCGTCCATGTTGACGGGCTTGACCTTTTCGATCTCGCCGACGCCGACGACGCGCGTCTTCTCGCGCGCACGCGATCCGAAGCCGGTCGCGAGCACGGTCACGCGCACCTCGCTGTTCATGTTCTCCTCGATCGTCGCGCCGAAGATGACTTCGGCGTCGGGATCGACGGCTTTGCTGATCAGCTCGGCCGCCTCGTTGACCTCGAACATCGAGAGATCCGGTCCGCCGTAGATGTTGAAGATCACGCCGCGCGCGCCGTCGATCGTCGCCTCCAGCAACGGGCTGGAGATCGCCTTTTGCGCCGCATCCGCCGCGCGATTCTCGCCGGAGGCCTTGCCGATGCCCATCAGCGCCGAGCCTGCGTCGGTCATGACGCGCCGCACGTCGGCGAAGTCGAGGTTGATCAAGCCGGGCTGGGTGATGAGATCGGTGATGCCCTGGATGCCTTGGCGCAGCACGTCGTCAGCGCTGCGGAAGGCTTCGGTCAGCGGCGTGCGCTTTTCGATGATCGAGAGCAGCCGGTCGTTCGGGATGACGATGAGCGTGTCGACCTTCTGCTCGAGATCGGCGATGCCGCGTTCGGCGATCTGCGCGCGCTTGCGCAGCTCGAACCCGAACGGCTTGGTGACCACGCCGACGGTCAGCGCGCCTGCGCCGTGCGCCATCTCCGCGACGATCGGCGATGCACCGGTGCCCGTGCCGCCGCCCATGCCGGCAGCGATGAACACGAGATCGGCTCCCTCGACCAGCATGGCCAGGTCTTCTTTTGATTCTTCGGCGGCCTGGCGGCCGATCTCCGGATCGGCTCCCGCGCCCAGGCCACGCGTCAGGTTCTGTCCGATCTGCAGCGTGTTCTCAGTGCGCGAGTTCTTCAACGCCTGGACGTCGGTGTTGATCGAATAGAACTCGGCGCCCCTGATGCCGGCGTCGACCATGCGGTTGATAGCGTTGCAGCCTCCTCCGCCGACGCCGATCACCTTGATGCTCGCCATGTGCTCGGGCACGTAGCGCCGTGGATGTTCCGTCATCCTGTTTCTCCCCTTGGCTTCACAGCCGAAAGACCTGGCCAACCCAGGTCGCGACACGCGACCATGTGCCGCGACCATTCGTGCGCTCCGGTTTCCCCCCGCCGTCTCCAGCGGCGCCGAAAAGCACGAGCCCGACTGCGGTGGCATACGCCGGGTTCTTGATGGTCTCCGTGAGGCCGCCGACATGCATCGGATGGCCGATGCGCGCCGGCAAATCGAAGTAGTCGGATGCGAGCGCATCCAAGCCGCCGAGCTGCGAACCACCGCCGGTGAGCACCAGTTCGGCCAGCATGACCTCGGGCGGGCAGTTCTCGGCGAGATTCGCGCGCACGAGCTTGAATATCTCGGTCATGCGCGCCACGATGATCTGGCGCAAGAAATGTTTCGAGGCGCCGCGGCTCGTGCGGCCTGACAGCGACTTCACCTCAAACGTGTCCTGATCGAGGTCGAGCGAAAGATCGGCGGTGCCGTAGACGTGCTTGATCGTCTCGGCTTCTTGGAAGCTCGTCTTGAGGCCGAGCGCGATATCGTTGGTGACGATGTTGCCGCCCACCGGCACGGTCCACGTGTGATAGACGCCGCCGCCCCAGTAGACCGCGAGGTCTGTCGTGCCGCCGCCGATGTCGAGCAGCGCCACGCCCGCGTTGCGTTCTTCGGGCAACAGCACGGCAGCGCCCGATGCGAGCGGCTCGAAGATGACGCCCACAGGCTCGATGCCGGCGCGGTGCACGCACTTGAGCACGTTGGTGACGAACGATGCGCCCGCGGTGACGACGTGCGTGTCGACTTCCAGCCGACCGCCGGCCATGCCGACCGGATCGGTGATGCCGTTCTGGCCGTCGACCGCGAACTCGCGCGGCAACGTGTGGATGATCTGCCGGTCGGCGCCCACATTGATGATCGTGCTCGCGTCCACCACGCGCTTGACGTCGAGCGGCGCCACTTCGTGCTCGTCGCCGCCGACGGCCACGATGCCGTGCGTGTTCTGCGAGCGCACGTGTTCGCCGGTGACTCCCACATACGCAGACGCGATGCTGACGCCGGCCATGCGTTCGGCGCTCTCGACGGCGGCCTCGATCGACTTCACGGTCTCTTCCAGATCCGTCACCACGCCTTTGCGCAGCCCGAGCGATGGCGCGACCCCGAAGCCGATGATATCCATCGCTCCCTGCGGGTTCTGGCTGGCGATGACCGCGGCCGTTTTCGTCGTGCCGATGTCGAGGCCGGCAATGATGTCGCTACGCGCCAAGACTCGTCCTCATATTCTCCACAGACACAGCGCGGTTGTGCACAGGCGCGCCGCCACTCATGCACACGGGATGTGGATAACCTCGCCATAGAACGCGTTCGGCGACCCGAAGGTCGCCGCACTCACATGAAGAGAACGCATTCCAAGCGCAAAACGAGTTCCCTCTTTTGTCTTTGCAATTTTTCATCGCCGATATTGCACCGTCGGTGCTGCCGTGCTGCGCACGTCGATGTACTCGACCGTTTGCGGCTGCGCGATGTGCTTGCTGATCGCGTCGAACAGCGCGACTTTACCTGCGAGCCCATCGAGATCGCCGAATACCACGCGCAAACCGGCGCTGGTGATGGCGCTGAATCCCATGACCCGCTCGCTGCGGATTTCCGTCATGTGGACGCCAAGCGCGGCGAGCTGTCGCGCGGCGTCGAGCGCGTCGCCGATCGAGGTCCCGCCGAGTTGCGCCCCCGCTGTGCCCGCGTCGGGCGGCAGCGGCGTGACGCGTAGCAGCGGCAGCGCCTGGTCCGCGTCCAGCGACGCAGGACCGAGCACTCTCCCGTCCTGGTCCACCAGCATGTCTGCGCCCGCGTCCAAGCGCACGCGAGCTGCGGGCGCTCGCTCCACCACCGAGATAGTCACCAGGTTCGGCCAGCCGCGCTCGACCCGAGCCGAGCCGATCCACGGCAACGTTTCGACGGCGCGGGCCGCCGCGCCGGTGTTGAGCAGCCAGACGTTGCGCCCGCTCGGCAATGCCGCGGCGTTGATGACATCAGCGGCGGGCGTGCGACGCGCACCGCTCACCACGACGTCGCCCAAAGCCAGGCGCGGATCCGCGGCGAGCAGCATGCCCCCGTACGACAGCAGGGCCGCCGCCGCCAGCGTAAGGGCGAACAGGCCGACGCGGCGCAGGAGTGCGCTGCGCGACGCAGCCGCGCGCCGTTGGCCGGCAGTGACGCTAGCCAACGGCCTGTCCGTTCATGAGAAGCTGCAATGCTTCGGCGACGCCGCACCGGTCTTGGGCGGCTACGACGCGCTGCGCCGCGGCGCGCGCCGCCGGACTGGCGTTGGCGACGGCAAACGAATGGCCCGCGGCTTGCAGCATCGGCACGTCGTTGTCCGAATCGCCGATCGCCGCAAGGTCATCCAACGCCAGACCCATCGACTTGGCAAGCCAGCTCAACGCGTGTCCCTTGGTCGCCTCCGGATCCGTCACTTCCAGATAGTTTGGTTGGCTCTTGAAGACCAGGGCCGCGTCGCCCATGATCTGCGCGAGCTTCGGGATATGCGCGGCGACGCGCGCGGGCGAGTCGACGGCGAGCACCTTCATCGGGCCGATGTCGCCGGGCGGCGAGCCGTCGAGCAGCGGACGCAGGTCATCCACCACGATCGGCTCGACGCGCGACAGTTCCAGATAGGCGCGCGCGCGCTCGTCAAGCTCGTCGAGGTACAGATCGTCGCCGAAGTACAGCTGCAGGTGGAAGCCGTTGGCTTTGAGGTCGTCGTACGCGCGCAGTGCCGTCGCCGGCTGCAGCGGCGTCGCGGTCAGCCTGACGCCGCTGGTCGCGTCGTAGATCGCCGCACCATTGAGAACGATGATCGGTCCCGGCAGGCCCAAGTCTGCGGCGAACGGCCGAGCCGCCGCGAACATGCGCCCGCTCGCCAGACAGATCGTGGCGCCGCGCGAGGTGATCTGCACGATCGCGTCGCGGTTGCATTCGTCGACGGTCAGAGATGGCCCGATGAGCGTGCCGTCGACGTCGAGCGCGATCAGCGCGGGCGGTTTCACGCGGCGCCTTCCCACACGTTGTCGGTGCCGAACACGCGCGCGAGCTCGTCGCGGAGCTCGCCCGTGATGCGCAGGGTGCGCGAGAGCGGCCGGCTTTCGCCATCCGCGGGAGCGTGCAGGACGATTCTCCCATCGCCGAGGCCCGCGGCCAGCACCATGTCGCGCAGGCGCGAAAGGCGCGTCGCATCGTCGCCGTCGCCGAGCATGCGGATGTGGATCGCGACGGGCGCACTGCGCGCGATGATCGCGTTGGGCGCGTTCGAAGAGCGCGTTGCCGCATCCGAGAGGATGCGAGCTTTCTCGAACGGCCACGCCTCGATCGCCTGCAGCGTCAGCTCGACACGTTCGTCGTCGGGGTTGTCGTCCGTCGGCGCAACGACCGCCGCAGGCTTGCCCAACGCGCGGCGCTCTTTGACGCGGCCTTTGATGACGACGATCTGGTCGGCGGAGAGGATCGGCGCCGCCTCCGCGTACCACTTCGGGAACACGACCACTTCGATCGCGGCGCTCTGATCCTCTAAGCGCGCGATGAGCATCTGGTCGCCCGTCTTGGTGATGACGCGGCGCGCCGAGGTGATGACGCCACCGACCCACACGACTTCATCTTCTGCGCTTTCGCGCAGCGCCGCGATCGTCGAGGTGGTGCGCCGTGCCAGTTCGCGCGCTTTGTCCGCAAGCGGGTGCCCGGAGATATAAACCCCGATCGCTTCCTTCTCTTGTGCGAGCCGCGCAGACGGCGTCGCCTCGGGCACGTCCGGCAGCCTGGGCGGGGGCAGATGCTCCGCGCCCGCGCCGCCGAACAGCGACGTCTGGCCGAGATCCCGCTCCTGCTGGATCTGCGCGCCGTAGTCCAACGCGCCATCGAGCCCTGCCAGCAGTGCGGCGCGGCCGCCGAACGCGTCGAGCGCACCAGCTTTTATCAGCGACTCGAGCACGCGCCTGTTGACCTGGCGGCCGTCGACCCGCGCGCACAGGTCGGCCAGCGAGACGAAGGGCGATTGCGTTCGCTTGGCGATCAATTCGGCGATCGCGTTCTCGCCGACGTTGCGAACCGCGCCTAGCCCGAAGCGGATGGCGCCGTCGGTGACGGTGAAGTCCGTGCCCGATTCGTTGACGTCCGGAGGCCGGATGGGCACCTTCATGATGGCGCATTCCGCCAGATACTCGGCCACTTTGTCGACGTTGTTCTTCAACGACGAGAGCAGCGCGGCCATGAACGCGAGCGGATGATTGGCTTTGAGCCAGGCCGTGCGGTAAGCGAGCAAACCATAGCACACCGCGTGGGCTTTGGGGAACCCGTAGCCAGCGAACGGTTCGATGAACTGCCAGATCTTCGTCGCCAGCTGCTCGTCCATGCCGCTGCGGACACAGCCCTCGATAAACTTGGCGCGCTCCACGGGAATCTTCTCTTTG
>DATFYX010000030.1 GCA_035314825.1 Candidatus Eremiobacteraceae bacterium | reverse complement strand
TGCACCAGTTGATCGTCGTGCCGCCGCCGACGCACGCGCCGGCCAGGAGCACGACGCCGAGATCGTCGGTCGCCGCCAGCGCATGGTCGAGATAGTAGCGTGCCATCGAGTCCGCTTCGAGCTGGTTGAAATCTGCGACATTCGTGGACGGCCCGGCTTCAAGCACGATCACCTTCTTGCCGGCGGCCGCTAACAGCGCCGCTGCGACGCCTCCCCCGGCGCCTGAACCGACCACGACCGCATCCGCATGAAGCTCGGCCGCATCGGGTTCGAAGATCGGCAGCGGCGGTGGAGGCGCGGGCCGGTCGCCGCGGGGCCCGGGATACCCGACGGCGGTCCACAACGGATTGCGCCCGCGCGCGTCCACGGCCGAATACGCAGCAGACGTGCCCAAACGCTTGAACGCCTGGAAGCCGGTGCGCAGCTGCGGGAACGAGCTGTCGCCCATCGCCACCAGCAAACGCGTGCGATGCTCGTGATCGAGACCGGAAAACGGCGAGAAGCGCCCGCTTAAGATGAAACAGAACATCGACGACTCGAGCATCCGCAGCAGCCCGCGCAGCTGTTCGGACTTGTGCGGAGCGAGCAGGCCGAGCGCCGTCGCCACCTGCGCGGTCGCCGCATCGACGTCGCACTCGACCGGCGCGAAGGTCGCTTCCAGCAGACGCAGCGTGGTGAGTTCGGAGGCTGTCAGCGGCGACTGCACCGGCGCAGCCGCGACAGATGCTTGCGTGTCCGCCATGGCGTGCACCGTGCGGTCGCCGGTGCGGGGACTCCTGCACAAGGCGCGCGGCCCCGCCGCGTGGTAGCCTAACCGTCCTCATGGCCACCTTCGCCGACGTGCTCAACCGACGGCCGGGACTTCAGCGGCGGCTGTTCTTCCTCGCGCGCCGCTTCGTCGCCGGCGAGACGGTCGACAGCGCGCTCGAAGCGGTTGCCGCGCTCAACGCCGACGGCCTTTCAGCTTCGATCGACTTCCTCGGCGAAGATGTGCACTCGCAGACTGAAGCCGCAAAGACCACCCAGACCTATCTGCGGATGATCGAGCGCATCGTGGCCACCCACGCGGACTGCAACGTCTCGGTCAAGTTGAGTGCGATCGGCCAGGCGATCTCCGAAGATCTCGCGTTCGAGAACTTGGCGCGCATCATCGAGGCCGCCCGGCCGCACGCCATGTTCATCCGCCTTGACATGGAAGGTTCAGCGACCGTCGACTCCACCTACCGCTTGCTCGAGCGCGGGCGCGCGATCTACAAAGACATCGGCCCGGTGGTCCAGGCCTATCTGCATCGCGCGGACGCCGACGTCGAGCGCGCGATCGCGCGTGGCTGGCGCGTGAGGTTGTGCAAGGGCGCGTACAAAGAACCGCCCGAGGCGGCGCTGCAAGACATGTCCGCGATCCGCGAGCACTTCAAGACATTGGCGTTCGCGTTGCTCGCTCGCGGCACGTATCCGGCCATCGCAACCCATGACGAGCGGCTGATCGGCGCCGTGCGCGAGTTCGCCGCAGAGCGAGGCATGGCAAAGGATGCGTTCGAGTTCCAGATGCTCTACGGCATCAGCTCCGAACGTCAACGCGAGCTGCGCCGCGAAGGCTATCGCGTGCGTGTCTACGTTCCGTTCGGCACGCACTGGGCGGCCTATTTCTATCGCCGCATGGCCGAGCGCAGAGAGAACGTGTTCTTCGTCGTGCGCAGCATCTTCAGCCGATGAGCCTCGAATTCGGCACGGTCTACGTGCGCGACACGCCGCTGCACGAAGTGCATCGGGCACTCGATGAATTGATGGCTGATTCCGCGCGAACCCCGACGCATGAACGCGGACTCGAGCCGACGCCCGATCCGGTGACCTCTACCAAACGGGTGCGCAGTTTCGCGCTGTTCCCGCAAGAAGACGGCTGGACGACGGTGATCGAGGACGGGCACCCGATCGACGACGGCGGCGTCGCCGAAGGGCTGTCGGACATCTTGCAAGCCGAAACCGTCACGCTGACGTACAGCGATCCGGAGGGAGCGTGGACCTACACGCGCTATTTGGAAGGCCAGCCGCTCGAGGCCGGCGGCGCGGATGACGAAGATTTCGACGTAAGCGCGCACGAGTTCGTGGATGGCCAAGCCCTGCCGCACTTCGGCGTGTATTATGAAGAGGTCGCGGCGGCGGCGGATTCTTCGGCGCCTTCGCTCGCAGGCGCAGAGATCGTCGGCGATATCCGCCCGCGCCTGCCGATCGGCACGGAAATCGTCACATATATCCGCTCCGGCCCCAAACCGTAACAGCGGGATGTTGCCATCGTCCAATAGGCAAGGCCTCACGCAATAGGAAATAAACCCTAACGAGGACCGAATTGAATTGAGCGGCACTCTTTCGGAAGTCCACGTTACTCTCACCGCAGACAGCGAGGGCGGATTTGTCGTCACGGTCGACGAGTTTCCTGAGATTGCGACAGAGGGTGATACGTTGGAAGAAGCGATCGCGAACGCGAAGGAGGCCATCCAGCTGGTGGTCACCCAGCGCGTGGCAGATGGTTCGTTTGGAACGGCCAAGCCGGCTCCGACTCCCAGGGTTGAGATCGCGCGTCTAGAGGTCGCTATTTGAGCTCACTCCCGCAAGTGAGCGGACGCACCACGATAGCCGCCCTGAAGAAGGTCGGCTTTGTTGTGTTACGGCAGAACGGAGACCACTGCTTCTTCAACTCTCGAAAGCCCTTGAAGAAGGGCACGCTTCACAACGCGCTCAAGAATGCGGGCCTCTCCGTCGACGAGTTTCGCGACCTCATCTTGGCGTCCGCGTCCCGGTAGCGACCTAAGTCGAACCCACGCCGAGGGCGGCCCGCACCGCCCTGCCGAAGACCGTCCATTACTATGAAGACGAACAACGAGACATCAGAGACACGCGTCGAAAAAGACTCGATGGGCGAGATGCACGTGCCCGCGTCCGCGCTCTATGGCGCGAGCACCCAGCGCGCCGCGCTCAATTTCCCGATCAGCTCGCTGCGCTACCCGCGCCGCTTCATCAAGGCGCTGGGTCAGGTCAAGCTCGCCGCGGCGCAGACTAACGCTGAGCTCGGCCTCATCGACAAAGACGTCGCCGCGGCGATCGTCAAAGCCGCGCAAGAAGTCATCGATGGCAAGCACGACGCGCACTTCGTGGTCGACACGTTCCAGACAGGATCGGGCACCTCGACCAACATGAACGCGAACGAGGTTATCGCCTACCGCGCGCGCCAGCTCGTCGGCAAGGATGAGGCGAAGAAGATCCACCCCAACGATCACGTCAACTTCGGCCAGTCCAGCAACGACGTCATCCCCACCGCCACCTATATCGCCGCCGCCAGCGCCATCAAAGAAGATCTCGTGCCGGCCCTCCACATCCTCCAGACATCATTGGAGAAGAAGTCCAAAGAGTTCTGGGGCATCATCAAGACCGGCCGCACGCATCTGCAAGACGCCACCCCGATCCGGCTCGGCCAAGAGTTCATCGGTTACGCCGGCCAGATCGAGCGCGGCATAAAGCGCGCGCAAGCGGCGCAGGAGGAGCTGAGTGAAGTCGCCCTCGGCGGCACTGCCGTCGGCACCGGCATCAACACGCACCCTGAGTTCGCCAAACTCGCGACTGCCAAGCTCTCCAAGATGACCGGCCTGACCATCAAAGAGACCAGCAACCACTTCCAGGCCCAAGCCTCGCTCGACAACGCGGTTGCGGCCAGCGGCGCGATGAAGACCATCGCCGTCTCGCTGACCAAGATCGCCAACGACGTTCGCTGGCTCAGCTCCGGCCCGCGCGCGGGCATCGGCGAGCTCGAACTGCCGGCTGTCCAACCCGGCTCGTCCATCATGCCCGGCAAGGTCAACCCGGTCATCGCCGAGTCGGTACTCATGGTGTGCGTCCAGGTCATCGGCAACGACGCGGCCATCACCGTCGGCGGCCAATCCGGCAATTTCGAGATCAACCTCACCATGCCGATCGTCGCCTACGACTTGCTCCAATCCATCGAGCTGCTGGCCAACGCGTCGGCCAACTTCGCGCGCCAAGCCGTCGACGGCCTCAAAGCCACCAACCGGGGACCCGAGATGGTCGAGCGCGGCTTGGCCATCGGCACCAGTCTGGCGCCGATCATCGGCTACGACGCCGCCACCGCAATCGTCAAGGAAGCGGCAGCGTCGGGCAAGACGATTCGGGAGGTCGCTCGGGAGAAGACCAAGCTCTCCGAAAAGGAGCTGGCGACGATCCTCGATCCGGCGCTGATGGTCGAGCCGAGCGCGGACCGCGTGGGCGCCGGCGGCGG
>DATFYX010000029.1 GCA_035314825.1 Candidatus Eremiobacteraceae bacterium | reverse complement strand
GTTCTTTGGCGATCGCGGTGGCCGGTCGACCGCTGCTGCGTACCTGGCGCACCGCCTCGATCTTGAATTCGCGGCTGAACTGCCGCCGTTTCGTGCTCATCGTGACACCTTTCTTGTCGCATTACGACTTATCTTGGTGTCCACGAAACCGGGTTAAGCACAATCGGCAAAGAAGGCCGAAGCCCCGCAATTGCTCACGGGGCTTCGCATTGCTCTTTCGGGCCGACTGGATTCGAACCAGCGATCTCCTGACCCCCAGTCAGGCGCGATGACCAAGCTACGCTACGGCCCGATGTCCGCACACACTTTTGCGGCCGAGCGTCTATGTCCTAGGCCGAGTTCATCCGCTCGAACATCTCGTCGAGCTCCTTGCGCGACGCCCGGCTCGCCTGGGCCGAGAACTGGTACGCGATCTCTCGGTCGTCGTCGGTGCCGAGCTTCGCGAACACGGCGTCGGCGAACTCGTCGAGCTTCACGCCCCAGGTGTGCAAGCCGGGGCCGCCGAGATCCGTATCGACTGCGGGCGGAATGATCTCGACGACTTTGACGGACGTGTCACGCAGCTGATAGCGCAACGATAGCGCGAACGAGTGCATCGCCGCCTTGGTCGCGCAGTAGACGGGCACTTCGGCACGCGGTAGGAAGGCCAGGCCGGATGTGACGTTGACGATCGCCGGCCGCTTCTGTGCGCGCAGATGCGGGATGAACAAAATCGAGAGATGCACCGGCGCGTCGAAATTGATCGCGATCTCTCGCTGGACGTGGCCCCAATCGGGTCCGTCCGCGAGGGCCAGCCGCTGCTGGATCCCGGCGTTATTCACCAGCACGTCGAGTTTGGGGAACTCGCGCGTCGCCCACTCGCATAGCGCGACCCGCTGCGCCGGGTCTTCGACATCGCAGACGTGCGTGTGGAGCTTCGGATGCTTGGCCTGCATTTCGCGCAACTTGTCTTCGCGACGGCCGCAGACGATCACATCGCTGCCGGCCGCGAGAAAACGACTGGCGATCGCCGATCCGATGCCGCTGGCGCCGCCAGTCACCAGCACGGTATGCCCTGACAGCTCCATGCGTCAACTCCTCACTAAGCACGCCTCCAAACGGCGCTCGAGGAACCTGCGTTCCATCGGGTTGCGCGCGAGCCCTAGCGCCGCTTGGAAATGCGTGCGGGCCGGCTCATATCGTCCGCGCCGAAGCTCGAGCTCGGCGAGCGCTGCGTGGTAAAAAGGATACTCGGCCAGACGTTCGCGATCGGCGATTTTGTCTATCTCTTCTAGCCCGCGCTCCGGGCTTTCATGTTGCCCGACCGCGATGGCGCGGTTGAGCGCGACGACCGGCGAACCGCGGATCGTCATCAGCGTGTCATAAAGGAAGACGATCTTTCCCCAATCGGTGTCTTCGAAGCGCCGCGCGCTCGCATGGAGCCACGCGATCGCGGCCTCGACGTGATACTCGCTCACCTCGCCGCCGGCCGCGGAACGCTCGAGCAGGCGTTGCCCCTCGGCCACTTGACGCGTGTCCCAGCGCGACCGGTCCTGATCGTACAACGACGTGAGGGCGCCCGAGGCGTCAACGCGTGCCGGCAGCCGCGCTGCATGGAGATGCATCAGCGCGCACAGCGCGTAGGTCGCCGGGGTCGCCGTACGCGGATCGTCGAGCAGCAGCGTGACCAGCCTCATCGCCTCGCGGCACAGCTCGGTCCGAACCGCTCCCTGGGAGGACGCGCCGTGATACCCTTCATTGAAGAGCAGGTAGAGCGCGCGTTGGACCGCGACGAGGCGCAGCGCGAATTCGCCGTCGGCGAAATCGAACAGCATCTTCGACGAGGCAAGCACCTTCTTCGCACGCGCGATCCGCTTTTCGATGCCTGCGCGGCCGCTCAAGAAGGCGCTCGCGATCTCAGGAGCTGTGAAGCCGCACGCGAGCTGCAGCACGAGCGCGACTTGCGTCTGCTCGGGCAGGCGCGGATGGCAACACGTGAACATCATGCGCAGTTGATCGTCTCGGATCGAGTGCTCGGTGAAAAGCCCGCTAACGGTGGGGACCAGCGTCCATTCGCTTTCGAACAGCCGCTCAAGCTCGGGTGCGAAGTCGAGCGCCCGGCGCTCACGCCGCAGGATGTCGATGGCGCGGTTCTTGGCCGTGCGCATGAGCCACGCCGACGGATTGTCGGGCATGCCGCGGATCCGCCAGACCTCCAAAGCACGACAGAAGGCGTCTTGTACGACGTCTTCCGCCAATGCGAGGTTGTGGAGACCGAAGATGCGCGTGAGAGCGGCGACCATGCGCCCCGCCTCGCGGCGGAACAGATGCTCGCCTGGCTCCATCACATCTCCATGATCGGGCGCACTTCCACCAGGCCGCCGAACTCGAAGATCGGACAACCCTTGGAAAGTTCTGCCGCGTGGGCCAGATCTTTGGCTTCGACCACCGTATAGCCGAGGACGAGGTCTTTCGACTCGGCGTACGGACCGTCGCTGACGACCTTATCCTTGCCCTTGACGACCTTGCCCGCCGGAGCCAGCGGCTGACCGCGGTCCTTGATGGCGCCCGCCTTGCCCAGCTCTTCCATCCACGCGACCCACTTCTTCATCACGCGCTCGCCCTCTTCCGGAGACTGCGGCTGCGCGCCGCCGCGGTAGATGTACAGGAATTCACTCACGATAGTTCCTCCTGGCACGGGCCCCGTAGTCGGCGCCCTATCCGTATGACGTTTGGAAGCCGCCTCTTCGGACGTCGCGCCGGGCCAT
>DATFYX010000028.1 GCA_035314825.1 Candidatus Eremiobacteraceae bacterium | reverse complement strand
TTCGAGCTTGAGATCGAAAGGCGACCCGTCGTATCAACGGTGAGGCAGGGCCGTTACCTTGGCGTCCAGAGGAATGTCTAAAGGACACCTGCGCCCGAACCTTCCGACAATCTAACCTGGGTGAGTCAAATCCGAATTCGGGCCGGCCTAGGGGGCCGACGGGTTAGCGGCACCGCGGCAAGTCTAGCACGGTGCCACACTGCGGGTCCCAAATGGACGTGATGGCGAGTGCAATCAAAACGAGCCCCATTAACACGGTCACCGCCCCGATAAGTCTGTGTCGCCATCGGAGCTGCCCGACGGGATCTCGGTAGAGCGATGGAGCTATGAAACGCAATACTGGTGACGGACCGCCACGCTCCGTCACCTTCTTGCCGTATGCTTCTGCAACGGCGCTTGCGCGGCCGAAGAGGTAGGCGCCCAAGAGCGCCAAGACAATGCCGCCTAGCGTCACGGCCGAGATATACAGCGGGTGAAACGAAGAGGGCAATACGATTGCCGCCAGTTTTGTGTTACACGGGTGTATCAGGATCGCTGAGCGTCACGGCTGTTTGAGCGGGGGATGGAGTGGGTCCGATTTTCGTGCTCGAACGCAACGCAGTGCGTTCGTTTAGCTGATTAACGTTCCTTCCTTCAAATTCGAACTAGAGAGCCGTGGTCGCGCCTTGGTCACGGACCATCTGGCAGCACGCGTTAGTACACACTTTAGTACACACTTGAGGCGCTAGCCTATGCCAGTCGTCACCACTCGCTGAAAGAGCAAAGCCTTATGCCACCGCGATAAATGACTCACCCCGCTGCTGTATGCAACGGGGTGAAAGTGGGTCTCGCGTCTTTACAGTCTGCTACCATTAACCACTCGGTCACCTGCCCGTAATCGCGGGAACCTGTGTAGGACGGAGCTTTGCTTCTTCGGTGTCTTCGGTACACACTCGGACCCGAAAAGCCTTACTGGGGTAGATTTTGTGCGCCGACAGCGGCGATGGGACCTCCCTCGTCTTGCCGGGTTTGCAGCACGTCGTTCGTAGCGCTTGCTCCCTGGGCGGCCACGCTCGGTTCAACGCGGGCAAGAACACGCAGGGTGAAGCCCGGGTCGTAGTGTCCAAGCGCGTTGCTGATCGCCAGCGGGTTTTGCCCTGCTAACAGCGCCAATGTCGCAAACGTGTGGCGCATGGCGCGTGGTCCTGCATCCGGCAGGCCGGCGCGCTTGAGCAGCTGCCGGAAGTCCGAATCCAGGCCGCCTCGGGGGCCGACCGGCTCTCAAGAGATCGCGGAGTTGCGTAGGTGGGTCTCCGCCACGACTATGATTTAGTACAGACCTGTTCATAGGCAGCGGCTTTTGCGCCGTGAATGTACTGCCCAGCCAACGTGAGCCTGTTGCCCGAAAACGTCTCCTTCTCCGGAGACGAATCATACCAACTAGTGGGGTAGTCAAAGGGGTTTGACCGTGTCCAGGTCGCGTTGAGCGGATCGCTATCGCTCGTTTCAGAAGTGGACGCCCCGCCCTCCGCGCCGATGTCGAAACGTATGTCGACTTGAATGTACTTTTGCAAGACAAGGTCAAATCGCTTGTAGTTCGTGCCCGGGTTGTTCCCGGTGATCGTCGAGACGACCCAACCGCCTTCTAGCGTGACCGTCCAAATTTCGGGCTTCCGTAGAGCCGGATTTACACCACTACTGTCGCTGCACGTCCAAGTTCCAAGCAGGGGGAGGAGTTTTTTAGTTTGCGCTTCCCCAGCATAGTCCGCCCGAGCCAAAGCTGGCAAAGCGAGCACCAGGGCCAACATTGAAACAGTCAGGAGTGTGGCGCGACGCATAAGAGCCGCCTTTCCGTCGGTTTAGGGATGCCCTTGGTACAGCGTCGCGCTTGGCGACGGCAGGCGAGGGTCGGTCCAGACGCTTCCGTCGGCGTACTCGATCTTCAACGCCAGACATGTCAGCTTCACACCGGGGGTCGGAACGATATTCGGATTCACACCGTATTTGCGTTTGATCTCCGCGTTGGGCGAAAACTTGCCCTGATCGCGAGCCTCGGCCACCAGCACGCCTCGCACTTCGGCGCCGAATTCGATGACTTTCATCTCGTTGCTGGTCGCGTTCCTGAAGTCGATATACAGGTTCGCCGATGATGAGGTCGGTGGTTGGTAATACGTCCTGCCGGCGGGATCGTTGAAGTAATACGGCGCGCCCGGCGTGTAGCCGCTGACGTATCCGTTGAATCCCGTCGGGGCGGAATATCCACCCGCTCGGCCGCCTTTGACTTCGAGGTCGCAGCGCATGACGCTGATCGGGGCCGACGAGGCCGCGTGCGCCCGAGTCATAGCGAGACCGACGGCTGACATCATGCCCAACAGGGCGCCGCATACAATAGTTGCTCGTCTCATCAAGCTTACATGCGCCAACACTTCGCTCAACTCCGCTATCCTACTCGTGCCGGAGCGCTTCGATCGGATTGAGCTGCGACGCGCGCCGCGCTGGATAGAACCCGAACACGATGCCGATCAGGGCGGCGAAGCCGAACGAGAGCACGACCGATTGCGGCGCGATGATCACGTTCCAGCCCGCGAGCTTGGACGTGATCACGGAAACCGTGAGTCCGAGCGCGACGCCGATCAATCCGCCGACGCACGCCAGCGTGATCGCCTCGACCAGGAATTGCATGAGCACGTCGCGCTCGCGCGCGCCGATCGACATGCGGATGCCGATCTCACGCGTGCGTTCGGTGACCGAGACGAGCATGATGTTCATGATCCCGATCCCGCCCACGATGAGCGATACGGCCGCCACGCCCGCGAGTAACAGCGATTGGATGCTGGCGGTCGCGCTCGCGGCGGCTTGGACGTCGGCGATGTTGCGCACCGAGAAATCGTCCGGCTGGTTGGGCGCCAGGCGGTGGTTGAGCCGCAACAATCCTTCGACCGAGCTGACAACGCTTGCCACAGCGTCCGGCGAAGCCGCTGAGATCGTGATCGACGAGAGCCATGGATTGCCGTTGATGCGCAGCTGCATGGACGTGAGGGGCACCACGACCTGATCGTCCTGGTCGCGGCCAAAGCCGCTCTGGCCCTTGGGCGCGAGCACGCCGATGACCGTGAACGGTGCACCTTTGATGGTGACCGTGCTGCCGACCGCATCGCCGGCCGGGAAGAGGTTCAACGCGACGGTGTTGCCGAGCACCGCCGTTTTCGTTGCGTTCTTCATATCGTCGGCCGTGAAGAAACGCCCCTGTGCCACGGTCCAGTTCTGCACCTGCAGCCACGACGGACTCGTGCCGAGGATCGATGTCGCCCAGTTGTTGCCCGCCGCGACCACTTGCCCGCTGTCGCTAGACTGCGGCGCGACGCCGGCGATGCCCGGAATATCGTTCGCTATCGAAGTCGCGTCTTGCGGTTTGAGCGACGTGCGCGCACCGGCGCCGAGGTTGACGCCGCCGGTGATGACGCTGCCCGGGATCACGATGATCAGATTGCTGCCCAGCCGCGCCAGCTGCGCTGCGACCGCGGCGCTCGCGCCGTTGCCGATCGCCATCGACGTGATCACCGCGCCGACGCCGATGATGATGCCCAGCATCGTGAGCAGCGAGCGAAAGGCGTTGCGCACCAGCGCCTGCCACGCGACGCGGAGGAGAGCGGTGAAATTCATGCCATCACCTGCGAGGCGGCTACGGACGGGTGGTCCTCGATGACGAGGCCGTCGCGGAAGACGACGGTCCGGCGTGTCCAGGAGGCGACGTCGGGTTCGTGCGTCACCATGACGATGGTGATGCCGCGCTTGTCGTTGAGCTCTTTGAACACCGCTAGGATGTCCTTCGTGCTGCGGCTATCGAGGTTGCCGGTCGGCTCGTCCGCCAAGACGAGCGACGGGTTGTTGACAAGCGCGCGCGCGATCGCCACCCGCTGCTGCTGGCCCCCGGAAAGCTCGTTCGGATTGTGGTCCGCTCGATCCGCAAGCCCGACCGTGTCCAGCGCCTGGCGCGCGCGCACGGCGCGCTCTTCAGTGGCCACACCCGAATACAGAAGCGGCAGCTCCACGTTTTCAAGCGCCGACGTGCGGCTGAGCAGGTTGAAACCTTGGAACACGAACCCGAGGCGCCGGTTGCGGATCGCGGCGAGCTGATCGCTCGACATGCGCGAGACGTTCTCGCCTTCCAGGAAATAGTCGCCCGAGGTGGGCCGGTCAAGGCAGCCGATCAGGTTCATGAACGTGGACTTGCCCGACCCGGAAGCGCCCATGATGGCCACGAACTCGCCGCGCTCGACGCGCAGCGACACACCGTTGAGCGCCGCCACGTCCATCGCGCCAAGATGATAGACCTTGTGAAGGTCGCGGGCGTCGATGACCGGCACCGACGCAGCGGACGTTTCGGACTGGTTCACGGAGTGCTCGTGCGGCTGGATCGCGACTGAAGCATGCCGATGATCACCTTGTCGCCTTCTTTGAGAGCACCGCTGCGGACCTCGAAGTTCACCCCGTCGGACATGCCGATGACGATCTGCACGGGCTGCGGCGTCTTGCTCGCGCTCAACGTCCACACCACCGCACGCGAACCGGGAGCGCCTGCAAGCGGCGGAGGCGTCGCCGTGGTGACCGTGGCGCCTAAAACCCCCGGCCCGCCCGGCCCAGCCGGCGCGGCGGCCGGCGCGCTCGACCCGACACGCGGCTTGAACAACAGCGCAGCGGCCGGCACGGTGAGCACGTTGGGTCGTTTGGCCACCGAAATGGTCACATTCGCGGTCATGCCCGGCTTGAGGCGCGCAGTGACATCGTGGATGGCGACCACGGCGTCATAGGTCACCACGTTGGCGATGGTCGTGGGATTGACGCGGACCTGCGCGACCGTGCCATTGAAGATCGTGTTCGGGTAGGCGGGCACCGTGATGACCGCGCTTTGACCCGCGCGCAACGCACCGACGTCCGCCTCGTTGACCGAGACGTCGACCTGCATGTCCTTCAGGGTCGATGCGATGACGAAGAGCGTCGGGGTCTGAAACGAAGCGGCCACCGTCTGACCGATGCTCACGCCGCGCGACACGACGATGCCGTCGATCGGGCTGGTGATCGTGGCGCGGTTGAGGTTGTAGGTGCTTTGCTGCAGCTGCGCCTGGGCGGAACCGACCTGAGCGTCGGAGGCGGCGGACTGATGCTGTGACGCGTCATGCTGCGCTTTCGCTTCGTTTACGACCATCGCCGCGGCGTTGACGTCGGCCTGCGCCGATCGTTCGGCCGCGGCATCGGTATCCAACTGGCTTTGGGGGATATAACCTTGGCTGATGAGCGAATGATCGCGCTGCAACGTCGTCTGCGCCAGATTCAGCGCCGCCAGCGTCTTTTGATAGTTCGCCTGGGCACTGGCGACCGATGCCTGCATCTGCGCGATCGTCGCTTGGCTGGCAGACGCGTTGGCCTGGGCCTGTGCCACCGCTGCTTGTGATTGTGTCTCGGCCGCTTGGAAGGTGGTCGGGTCGATCGTGGCCAGGACCTGGCCTTTGTGCACGATCGAGTTATAGTCGACGTACAGATTGTTGATCGTGCCGGAGACCTGGGTGCCGACCTGCACCTCGTTGACCGGGTTCACGGTGCCCGTCTCCTGGATGGTCGCATTGATATCCGTGCGCGTGACCGGCGCCGTGAGATAGCGAGGCGTGGCGCTCTTCGACGTGAGGGCTCTGATGCCGAAGAACAGGAGGACCGCCACGACGATCACCGCGGCGATGATGATGTAGATGCGTTTCATGAAATGCGTCTTTCTTGAGGGATCTCGACTGAGTCGAGCCGGCGGAGACCTTCGAGCAGCATATCGCGATCCGAGGGACGCAGCCGCCGCAGCGCGGCGGAAAGGAGACTCGGGTTGAGCGACGGGCGCAGCGACGCGAGCGCGCGCCGGCCGGCAGCCGTGAGTTCAAGCGCGGTGCGGCTGCGCCCGAGGACGCGATAGCGGCGGCGCAGCAGTCCCTTGCGTTCCAGTCCGGAGAGCACGATCGACGCCGTGCTTGCGGTGACCGCCATCTCGCGCGCGACGTCGCCTACGGTGGCGTCAGGCAGCACGTCCACGGCGCGCAACAGGAGCGCTCCGCGAACGGTGAGGTCGGAGCCAGCGATGCGCCGCGCGAAGGGCGCGCGGTACTTCTTGTAGATCTGAGGCAGCAGCCGGCTGATCTCGCCGATCGAGTCCTTGCCGTGTCCGGCCGCGCGTATGTTCGACATGGTACGTCAATTATACGTACCCGCTATGTGCATAGGTTGTGAATGCTTGATTAAAAGGCGCTTGAATCAAACACAGAAAGCTGGGAAAGGGCTTAGAACGTCAACTCCGGAGCGCTTCTTCTATCACTTGGTCTTCGCCCAGCGCCGCGCCCTCTTTGAGCAGCGCGCCGAGTTGAGCATCGCCGAGGCGGTCGCGCAACGCGGCATTGATCTTGTCGCGCTCCTGTTGCTCGGTGTATTCCAAGATCGCTCCGAGCTCGGCGAGGCGCGAGGCAGAATAGCCCGCTATCCTGGCTGCGCGCTGATCACTACCCCGCGCGAGCGCCACCGCGGCGAGATGCTGGAGGGCGAACGCCAGCTGGACCACGCCCTGGGCATCGCGCGCATTGCGCACCGCATCCACACCGCATTGGTGCGCTTCGTCGACTCGCCCGAGCGCGATGAGATAGGCTGCCATGTTGTTATTGTTGAGCGCCATTGCGGTCTTGTCTTTCACCCGCGTGTAGTGGGCGACGACCTCCTGCGCCAGCTCGAGCGCGCGCCGCGCGTCGCCATCGAACTCAAATACGTTCTCGGCCAGATTGTTGAGGATGGATGCGGCACTGCGCTCGTCGCCGATCGAACGCGCGCTCGCAAGCGCTTCCTCGTAAAGCGGCCGCGCGCGAGCGGTGTGCTTCTGGAAGTCGTGGTTGCGGGCCAGGCTGGTCTTGGCAGCCACGGCGCCCCTGCGCTCGCCGAGTTCTTTGAAGAGCGCGATGGCGATATCGAGTTGGGCGAGCGATTCCTCGAAACGGCTCAAGCGCAGCAGCGCCTCGCCCATTCCCAATCTGGCCCAGGCCTCGCCCGCGCGATCACCAAGACCGGCGGAGAGCTGGAGCGCTTTTGACGCCCAGTCCAGCATCGAGGACCATAACCCGACGCCCGCCGCACTCGATGCGGCCGCAAGCCACACGCGCACGCTCGTCGCAGGCGAGATGGTGCCTTCGGCCAGCTTGCATGCCGCCAGCACGAGGATGCGGCCTTCCGCCTTGTACGGGCCCTCGCGCCAGAAGCGCCACAACGCGCCCGTAAGCCGCGCGCCGAGTTCGACGTCGTGCTTCTCGGTCAGCGCCCAATCCACGACGGCCCGGAAGTTGTCGTAATCGGCTTCAAGCGGCTCCAGCCATGCAAACGTCGGCGTCGCATCCCAGGTCGCATACGCCTTCTCGGCCATCGCCGCATAATACGCGGCGTGGCGCCGCTGCATGCGGTCGAGCTCGCCGCTCTGCTCGAGCTTCTCAAGCGCATACTGGCGCGTCGACTCGAGCAGCCGGTAGCGCTGCTCGGCGCCGCTGGCTTCGCTGACGACGAGCGAGCGGTCGACGAGCGACGAGAGCAGTTCGAACACTTCCCACTGCCCGATCGCCTCGTCGCCGCAGATCTCGCGCGCGGCCTCAAGCGTGCAGCCGCCGGCGAAGACCGCAAGGCGGCGGAACATGAGCTTCTCGTTCTCATCGAGCAGGTCGTAGCTCCAGTCGATGGCCGCGCGCATGGTCTGCTGGCGCGGCAGCGCCGTTCGCTTGCCGCCGGTGAGAACGCGGAAGCGCTCGGACAGCATCGCGAGCAATTGCGTCGGCGTCAGCATCTTGATGCGCGACGCGGCCAGTTCGATGGCCAAGGCGATGCCGTCAAGGCGTCGGCAGATCTGCGCGACCGTCGTGGCGTTCTCATCGGTCAGCCGGAAGCTCTCGACCGCGTTGGAGGCGCGCTCCACGAAAAGTGCGATGGCACCGTAGCCGATCGCATCAGCGGCCTTGATGCCTTCGATCTGTTCGGGCACCGGTAACGAGGAGACGCGCAGCACGCTCTCGCCGTCGATGCCTAGCCCTTGGCGGCTGGTGGCGATGATTTGCACGCGCGGGCAGCCGCGCAGCAACGCGTCCGCGACGCGCGCTGCGCCGGCGACGAGGTGTTCGCAGTTATCGAGGATCACGAGCATGCGCTTGGGCCGCAGCACGTGCACCAGCGACTCGAGCGGCGAGCGCCCGGCGGTCGTACCTACGCCGAAGATCGTCGCCATCACGCCCGGAATCAGATCCGGGTCTTGCATCGGCGCCAGTTCGACGAACCAGACGCCGTCCTCGTACTGGTCGAGCAGATCGGCCCCGACTTGCAGCGACAGGCGCGTCTTGCCGACGCCGCCGGTCCCGACCAGCGTGAGCAGGCGCGTTTTGGCGAGACGGCGCTGGATGTCCGCGATGTCCTTCTCGCGGCCCAAGAACAGCGTGACCTGGAGCGGCAGGTTGTTGGGCAGCGCCTCGAGCGAGCGCAGCGGCGGGAAATCGGCCGGCAGATCCGGGGCCAGCACCTGGTAGACCTGCTCGGGATGCGAGAGATCCTTGAGCCGATGTGCGCCGAGATCGCGCAGCGTGGCTTTGGGCGGCATCTCGCCTTGGGCGAGATCCGATGCCGCACCGGAGACGAGCACTTGGCCGCCGTGTCCGATGGACAACAGGCGGGCGACGCGATTGACCGTGGGCCCGAAATAGTCGCCGCCGCGCTCATCGGCCAAGCCGGTGTGGATCGCCATGCGCACTTTGAGGTGGTCGACGGACGAGAAGTCTTCTTTCGCGAGCGCGCGCTGCGCGTCAAGCGCCGCGGCAATGGCATCGGGGACGGTCTGGAACGCCGCACAAAACGCATCGCCGACCGTCTTGAAGACCAGGCCGCCGTGCTGCTCGATCGCTGCATGCAGCAGCTCTTCGTGGCGGGCGACCGCGCTCTTCATGCCGGCGCGATGGCGCTCCCAGCGCTCGGTCGAGCCCTCGATATCCGAGAACAAGAAGGTGACGGTGCCGGTCGGTAGCGGCCGGCGCTGCGCGAGTGTGTCAGCCATGTCCGACGGCTGATTCAACGGCTGGCCGCGCTGTGCCTCGGTTAGGTCAAGCGCGCGAGGCCGCGGCGATCGCCGCGCGCACCATCTCGTTCTGCTCTTTGGGATCCATCCAGCGCGCCTGCGCGGCCGGCGTCAGCTGGTCGATCGGGTCGAAGTACAAGAACCATTGGCCGGGCTTGACGCTCGGTGCGCTATACACGGCGATGCCGTTCTCGCGGTCGTAGTGGTCGTAACTGTGCAGGTCGCGCTTGCCGCCGCCGCCAGGCGCGTCGCACAGGAACGTCGGCGTGTTGAAGCCGGCGGTCGTGCCGCGCACGAACTTCTCGATGTCGACCGCGGTCTTGATCGTGGTGCGCAGGTCTTCCACGCCCTTGACCATGTCGTGCATGTACACGTAGTACGCGTGCACGTTCATGTAGCCGAGCTGTTTGACCAGCTTGCGCATCGTGTGCTTGTCGTCGTTGACGCCGCGGATGAGGACGGATTGGTTGCGCACCATGATGCCGCGCTCGAACAGCACCTGCATCGCCTGCTGCGTGATGTAACTGATCTCGTTGGGGCTGTTGAAATGCGTGTGCAGCATGACGTCTTTGCCGAGCGAGCGGCCCTGCTCGACGATCGAGGTCAGTGCGTCGGTCCAGGCGGCATCGGTCAAGATCTTCATGGGCATGACCGCCGGGCCTTTAGTCGCGAAGCGCATGCGACGCACGTTCGGGATGGCCAGCAACGCCTCGCCGATCTTCTTCAGGCTCTTGGCGGGCAGCTGATAGGTGTCGCCACCCGAGACGACGATATCCTGGAGCTCGGGGCGCGAGGCGATATACTCAAACGCCTGCTCCCACAGCTTGGGATCGGTCGCGAGCTGCGCTTTTTCGACCGTGTCGGTGTCGCCGCCGATGGCGTACGAGCGCGTGCAGAACCGGCAGTAAACCGGGCAGGTGTTGAGCGGCAAGAACAGCGCTTTGTCGACGTAGCGGTGCGTGAGGCCCGGCACCGGTGAGTCCTCGAGCTCGTGCAGCGAGTCGAGGCTCAAGCGCGGATGATCAGGCAGCAGGCGCGAGGCCAGCGGCAAGAACTGCGTGCGGACCGGATCGCTGTACGGGTTCTTCCAGTCGATCGACGCGATCATGTAGGGCGAAATGCGCACGGCCATCGGCGCGTGGTGGAAACCACGGCGCACGTCTTCGAAGAACTCGGGTTCGACCAGTCCTTGGATGGTGGCC
>DATFYX010000027.1 GCA_035314825.1 Candidatus Eremiobacteraceae bacterium | reverse complement strand
CCGCGTTGAGCGTCCCGCTCGGGCGCATCACGGCCTTCACTTTGACGTCGTCGGGCTTGTAGTAGCCACCGATGTCCGCAGCCTTTCCCTGCACTGCGGCGAATTCAGCAACGATCTTCTGCTCGTTGTCCGCGAGCGTCTTTGCCAGCGGCGCGAACTGCTCCGCGAGCGCGTAGTCTTCCGTCTGCGCCGCCAGCTCCCGCGCCCAGTACATGGCGAGATAGAACTGGCTCCCTCGATTGTCGAGCTCGCCAGTCTTGGGCGAGGGCGACTTGCGATTGTCGAGTAGCTCGCCGGTGGCGGCGTCCAGCGTTTTCGCCAGGATACTGGCCTTGGCATTGCCGGTCTTGATACCGAGGTCCTCCAGGCTCGCCGCCAGCGCGAGGAACTCGCCCAGCGAATCCCAGCGCAGGTGGTTCTCTTCGACCAATTGCTGCACGTGCTTGGGCGCCGAACCGCCGGCACCGGTTTCATACATGCCGCCGCCGGCCATCAGCGGCACGATTGACAGCAGCTTCGCGCTGGTGCCCAGCTCCAGGATCGGGAACAGGTCGGTCAGGTAGTCGCGCAGGATGTTGCCGGTGACCGCGATCGTGTCGAGCCCGCGGGCCGCGCGCTCGAGCGTGTAGCGCATCGCGCGCACCTGCGACATGATCTGGATATTCAGGCCGGTGATGTCGTGGTCCTTCAGGTAGGCAGTCACCTTCTTGATCACCTCGGCCTCGTGCGGGCGATACGGGTCCAGCCAGAACACCGCCGGCATGCCCGAATTGCGGCAGCGCGTGACCGCGAGCTTCACCCAGTCGCGTATCGGCGCGTCCTTGACTTGGCACATGCGCCAAATATCGCCCTTCTCGACGGTCTGCGTCAGCAGCACCTCGCCGGTGGCCAGGTCGGTGATGTTGGCCACACCGTCCTCCGGGATCTCGAAGGTCTTGTCGTGCGAGCCGTATTCCTCCGCCTGCTGCGCCATCAGGCCGACGTTCGGCACGGTGCCCATCGTGCGCGGGTCGAACGCGCCATGCCACTTGCAGAAGTTGATCAGCTCCTGATAGATGCGCGCGAACGTGCTCTCCGGCATGACCGCCTTGACTTCCTTAAGCCGCCCGTCGGCGCCGTACATCTTGCCGCCGGCTCGGATCATCGCCGGCATCGATGCGTCGACGATGACGTCGCTGGGCGAATGGAAGTTCGTGATACCCTTGGCCGAATCGACCATCGCGAGTTCCGGCCGGTGCTCCAGGCAGGCGTGGAGGTCGCGCATGATCTCGTCGCGCTGTGATTCGGGGAGGGTGGCGATCTTGTCGTACAAATCGACCATGCCGTTGTTGACGTTGACCCCCAGACTCTCGAACAAAGCGGCATGTTTCTCGAACGCTTCCTTGTAGAAGATCCTCACGCAGTGACCGAACACGATGGGATGCGACACCTTCATCATCGTGGCCTTGACGTGAAGTGAAAACATCACGCCGGACTTGCGCGCATCCTCGATCTCCCGTTCGTAGAACGCGCACAGCGCCTTTCGGCTCATGAACATCGAGTCGATGATCTCACCGTCCAGCAGCGCAACCTTGGGCTTCAGGACCAGTGTTGTGCCGGATTTGGTGATCAGCTCCATCTTCACGTCGCGCGCGCGGTCCAGCGTCATCGACTTCTCGCCGTGGTAGAAGTCACCGCTGTGCATATGCGACACGTGCGTGCGCGACGCCTGCGCCCATTCGGCCATCGAATGCGGGTTCTTTCGCGCGTACTCCTTCACCGCACGAGGCGCGCGGCGGTCGGAGTTGCCTTCGCGCAGCACCGGGTTCACGGCCGAGCCGATGCACTTGGCGTAACGTGCCTTGATGGCCTTTTCTTCTTCGGTCTTCGGGTCGCCGGGATAGTCGGGGACCTTGTAGCCCTTGGCCTGCAGTTCCTTGATCGCGGCGAGAAGTTGCGGCACCGACGCGCTGATATTCGGAAGCTTGATGATATTGGCGTCGGGATCGAGCGTCTTCCGGCCCAATTCCGTAAGCGTTTCGGGCAAGCGCTGCTCCGCCGTCAGGTACTCGGGGAAACAGCTGAGGATCCGTGCCGCGAGGGAGATGTCGCTCTCCTCGACCCGAACGCCCGCCGGCGTGGTGAAGGTGCGGATGATCGGCAGGAGAGCGTAGGTCGCCAACAGCGGCGCTTCGTCGGTGAGCGTATAGATGATAGTCGGATCG
>DATFYX010000026.1 GCA_035314825.1 Candidatus Eremiobacteraceae bacterium | reverse complement strand
GATATCGCGCGTCTCGCCGGGACCGAGCGTGATCGTGTCCATCATCTGACGTGAGGCGGGTGCCACCGGCTGGCCGTCCACCGCTACGACCTGGAAGTGATGGCCGTGCGTGTGCATGGTGTGGAACTCGGTGCCGCTGATTTCGATCTCGCGGATGCGGATGCGCTGGCCCTGCGTGACCATGAACGGCTTGCCCAGCGGATAGCTCTTGCCGTTGATGCTGAAATAGTTCTCGCTCGTGCTGTGGATCATCCACGACGAGATGAGCATCAAGTAGTCGCGATCGGCCTTTGGGCCCGGCTCCGGAGCGCGCGGCTCGACGACGACGGCGCCATACAAGCCGCGGTCGAGCTGGTTGAGGTCGTCGACGTGCGTGTGGTAGATGTACGTGCCCGGCTGCTGCACGACGAACTGGTAGACGAAGCTTTGGCCGGGCTGCACCGGTGCTTGACTGAATCCCGGCGTGCCGTCCATGGCGGCCGGCACGTTCATGCCATGCCAGTGGACGGTCGTGGGCGCGGGGAGATGGTTTGTGAAGACGACGCGCAGCGTGTCGCCCTGGCGCACGTGGATGGTGGGGCCGGGGACGGTACCGTTATAGGTCCATGCGTCGACCTTCACGCCGGGCGCGGGCGTCCACGGTTTGACTTCGGCGATGAGATTGATGGTCTTGATCTGACCGCTTAGCAGCGGCGGCAGCGCCGGCAAGAGCGCGTAGTCGGCTTGGGCGTCGGCTTCGGCTTTGGCGACGATGGCGGGCGCAACGTCGGCGGCGACGGGGCCGGGCGGTGCTTGCTCGAGCGTGTCGGCGCGAGCCGGTTGGGCCGCGGCGCCGATCCACGCGGCGGCGCTGATGAGTGCGCTGGCGATGATGGCGGCGGCGGCTAGCGCGCGTCGCGCGGGTCTTGCGGCGGGCTTCAGCTTTACTTGCCTTTCGAGGCTTTCGGGTGCGGATGTTTGACGGTGATCGCGCCGGCGAGCTGCGTGCTCACCGAATGGGTCTTGCCGTTGACGCGCAGGTTCAGCAGCCCGACGGCGCGCTCGAATTTCTCGACGACTACCGCTGTGCCCGGCCGCAAGCCGATCTGCGCGAGATACCTGAGCAGCTCGGGCATATCGTGCTTGACCTCGAGCACCTTGGCGCTCACGCCGACCGGCAGCTCGACGAGGTCGACCACGTCATCATGGTCCCACAGCGAGCCGTCTTCGCGTGGAATCGCGTGGCCGTGCGGACAGGTCGTCGGCTCGCCCGTAAAGCGATAGAGATGACGTTCGACCAGCGGCGAGATCGCGTGCTCGAGGCGGCATGCCTCCGCGTAGGCGAACTCCCATGGGATGCCGAGATGATCGACCAGCAGTCGCTCGGCCAAACGCTGGCGGCGCAACGTGAGGGCGCCGATCTTCGCGCCGGCTGGCGTCGGGAACACGCCGTGGCGTCCGTCGTGCTTGACGTAGCCGTCGGCGTCGAGCTTCTTGAGCATCGCGGATGCGGACGCGGCGGAGACGGAGAGCTCGGCGGCAATCGCCGAGGTCGAGACGGGCTCGCCGTCCCGCTTGAGGCGCACGATCGTCTTGAGGTACATCTCGACGTTGGGACTGACCTCAGGCTCGTCGAGCGGCTCGACCAGGGGAGTCTTGAGGGCGGAGTTGAGCGCGCGTTGCGTGGGCATGTTAGCCTAGCCTAATTCAACGGCTCAGGCGAGCTTATCCTTCGGCCTCAGGCTGGGCTGAGGGTCCCCCGAGCGTTGTACCGGAGAACCGAGGGTACAAGGAAGCTGGAGGAACGTTGCTAGCGCTTGGACACGTTGTATACGTGGGGGTATGAATATATGAAACACACCAGACTCATCGCGGCCGGCCTGATCGGCGCGTTGCTGCTCGCGTTTGCGCCTAAACCGATGGCGCTCGCAGACGGCGCCGCCAGCACTCGCAATATCTTGATCGGCGGAGCCGCTGCGGCCGCAGCCACGCTGATCGTCATCAACCACAACAAAAAGGTGCATGAGAAATACGCACAGGATGCGCAGCAGCAAGCGGCGCTGGCCGAGCAGCGCGACAACGCGCAGGCGGCCGCGCAGCAGTACAAGACGGCCTATCAACATGAGACAATCGTCGCCAGCGAGCTGAAGAAAGAAGTGGCGATCCAGCAGCAACAGATCAGCAAGCTGAACGCAGCGGTCGCCGCGATCAGTCCGGCCGGCTCGAATTTCGTGGCGGCAAAGCCGGTCGTAGCGGTCCAGACGCCGGCCACACCCGTGAACTCCCAGATGGTCGCGTACGGATGGGGCACCTTTTGATCGCGTATAGCCGACTGATCATCGCATGCGTGCTGGCCGCAGGCCTGGTGGCATGCAGCCAGTCGCAGCACAACTCAAGCCCGCAAGACACGGCGACGGCGATCGCGCAGGCCCTGTACAATAACGACTACAATGGCGTCATCGCGAACTTCGACGACACGCTCAAGGGCCAGGCGACGCGCACGCAAGTCGCGATGATCTCCGACAAGATGCACTCGCTCGGCGACTTCCAAGGGCTGAGCGCGACCAAGAGCGACGACGACACGCGCCGTTACGTGTACGACGCGAAGTTCAGCAAGGGCGACATGACGGTGGAGCTGCGGCTGCACGCCAACGGACAGGTCGCCGCCTACCGCATCATTCCGAAGTAACGTACCGGTCGATCTCCCCAAGCCACGTTCGCTTCAGCTGCGCTGGAGCGAACGATGCTTTGAAACCGTTCCGGGCAAGGTTGACGAGCTCGATCTGCGGGAAGCCTTGGTCCGCCAGCTCGACGTATTCGTCCACCAGCGACGCGCCGAAAAACGCCGGATCATCCGAGCTCAGCGTGACGAGCAGCCCTTCGCTGAGGAACTCGTAGAGCGGGTGCGCCTTGATGTGGCGCACGGCGCCGGTGACGACGTTGCTGGTCGGGCAGGCGTCGATGGCGACCGAGTTGGCGCGCAGCAGTTCCATCGTCGCCTTGTCCCCACGAGCGCTCACGCCGTGGCCGATACGCTCGGCGTGGAGCAGCTCGACCGCGTCTTTGATGCTCTCGGGTCCGGCGGCCTCGCCCGCGTGTACGGTTCGGTGCAAGCCCAGCTCTTCTGCTTTGGCGAACGCGGCTTGAAAGTCGCGCGCTGGGAAGTTACGTTCGTCGCCGCCCAGACCGACGCCGACGACGCGATAGCCCCTGCAACGTTGGGCTAGCTCGAGATCTTCAAAGGCGTCGCCCTCACCAAGGTTGCGCACCATGTCGAAAAGCAGCAGCGACGACATGCCGAAATTGCTTTCGGCACGTCCGCACGCTTCGGCAACGGCGTGAACGAGGTGTTCGAGATTCAGGTCCGGTACGAACTTGCGTTGCGTCGCCGGCGATAGAAAAAGCTCGACATGACGCACGCCATCGGCCGCGGCCGATTTGAGATAGTCGTATGTTATTTCGGCGAAATCTTGCGGCTGCCTCAGCACGCGGACGACTTTGAGAAACGCGCGCAAGAACGACTCGAAGTCCGTACATTTGAACATCGCGGCGGGATCCTCGTTGGGCTCGATGCCGTTGCGCTTGGCGATGCGCACGTACGCTTCAGGCGAGATGGTGCCTTCGAGATGCACGTGGAGCTCGGGTTTGGGCAGCCCGCGGATCCATTCGCGGGTTATGGGGCTCATCGCGCGCGCAGGGCGCGCAGATAATCAAGGGTCTGGAGATCGATACAGCCGTCGTCGCGCACGCGGTTTTCGAGATTCTCGCGATGCATGAACGCGACCAAGACCTCGCGCGCTTTGGCGTCGAACGCAACGCCTTTGGGCAGCTCGCCAGCGTTGGCGAGCAGAGCCGCGATCTCGGCTCCGAGCGCATCATCGATCGGGATAATCTCGTGCGGCAAGGGCTTGAAACTATAGAGCTTGTGCATCTCGAGGATGCGCGCCAGTTCGTCGATCGGTCGCGAGTGGTCGTCGACTCTAAGATCGACGTAGCGATCGTTGAAACCGCTGTAGCCCCCCGCCGGTTTGGCGATATAGAGCGCCGCGCTTTGCTGGCCGCGCCGGTCGCCGCCTGCGGCTTGGCCAGCGCTCAATGCAGCGACCAGTCTGTCCGCGAGATGGCCCTTCGTTTGTTCGAAGCCGTCCACCATGGCATCGACAACCTTGGGACCGGCGAGTATATTGCCTTGCGCGGCGTAGTTGATGCCGTTCGTACCGCTGGCCCAATCCTTGCATTTCGCGCCGGTGTACGTGGCCGAACGTCCGTGCGCGTCGACGATGCCGACTTGACGTTCGTCTGCGTGCTCGTCGTCGGCGATCAGCGCGTTAATGGTTTCCTGCGGCGTCGCCCCTTTGCGCATGAGGTCAAGACCGCGTGGCCCGTACGAGGTGTTCGCCCATGATTGCGTGGCGATAGCACCCACGCCGGCCTCGGCCCACGGTACGGCTGACCCGACGGCGAGGAATTTCGATTCAACCGCGACACCGAGTTCGTTCGCTGCCGGATCGAATGCGACGATGCTAAAAGTCGAAGGCCTGAGCATGGTGGGCAGGTACGATTTGCGACTCCAACGTACCTATTAGAGCGGGGTGGAGCAGTCCGGTAGCTCGTCGGGCTCATAACCCGAAGGTCGGTGGTTCAAATCCATCCCCCGCAAGACACTTCTCGCAACCCCTTCTCTTTGGCGGCGTACCTGGCGCGATAACCGAACGCGCATGGACGCCGTCTCGGTTTTAGAGTCGTCTTTTAAGGCCGCCGGGCGGAATCAGGCCCGGGCTTCTTCGGCACATTGTAAACTCCGTATTTATGGAATCCGTCATGCAGCGGTGCGATGATGCCGTTATTCTTTGGGGCCGGGCGATGGAGCCTCGATTTTGGACGAGACGCAGAGCACGAATCGCCAACCCGCATGCGTCATTGCGGGCGCCGGCCCGCGCTTAGGTCTCGCGATCGCAAAGCGCTACGCTCAAGCGGGATTCGCGTCGTTCATGCTCCTGCGTGAGCCGCCGCGCATCGCAGCCCAGGCCGCTTCGATGCGCGCATGTGACCTATCCATTTTCCCGCTCCAATGTGACGTGAGCAACGAACCGGCCCTTGACCATGCGATCCACATCATTAAGAATCAAGCCGAGAGTTGCGACGTCTTTATTTACAATGCTTTTTCGCCCTCCCGTAAACATCTGTCGTTGCTCAATGCGCACGACATAGTCTCCGATTTCCGCGTGAACGTCGCCGCTGCGGTCTCGTTCTCACAGCTTGCGATAAGGGAGATGCGCCGACGCGGCGGGGCGATTCTGTTTTCCGGCTGCGGCCTCGCTCAGTCGCCGTCAGTGGAGCAGACATCGCTGAGCATCAATAAAGCCGCATTGCGCGTGTTCGTTGACTGCCTCGCCGAAGAGACAGAACCCCAGGGTATTCGCGTCGGTATCGTTACGATCGACGGAGATGTCCCAAACGACGCCGCCGCTTTGGGTTGTCTTGCTGAGCTTTACTGGAAGCTATTTGAGTGCAGTGAGCATAATCTGACGCGCGAACTGCGCTTCAAAGTCGACGCTGGCCAGGAACAATTCCCGATAGGGCCAGAGAAGTAAGCTCCGCCACGACCATTTACTACACTAAGGGAAATAACGTCATGGCGATGTTAATCTTTAACGCGAAAACGCTTGTGTGTGTGGCTACACTTGGAGTGATGCTTCTTGCTCTAAGCGACGCAACGTTTCAGACGCCGCACCTGGCAAAGGTGTGAAGAACATCGTACCAGTCCATGGTGCCTGGGCCAACGGATCAAGTTGAGCCAAAAGTTATTCCCCTGCTGCAAGCAAAGGGCTACACAGTCATCGCCGTTCAAAATCCGTTGACGTCTCTGAAGTGTGTCGCCTATTTGGGCGGAAATCCACAGTTACTCCTGGCTCCGAATTCGGGACGTGCCAGGCATTTGCCGACAAATCACGAGGCGCTGGACTGCAGCAACGAGCTTCGTCCTGTGGATTCATCCTCGCTGGTGCGAAGCTGATCCCGATAGCGCGAGCGAGCTCAGTTCCGCGATGGTGCTCAATTGGGCGCGCTCGAGATCGGACAACGCGTACTGGTCATTGTACAACGCCGAAAGCCGTGCGATAAGACCGTAATTGGACTGCACGTGTGCCATGGTGAAAAAGCTGCTCGACAAATCAATGGAGCTGAGAACATCGTTTGCTCGCGCGGCCAACTTCGGAAAGAGCTTATCGCGATCCGATTGGGTAATGAGCTCCCCGGGCCGCGTCATTACCGTCATGCAGTGCAGGTCATCGATGCCGGAGCTGCCACAGCGTTCTCGTATTAGCTCGAGCGCTTGCGTGACGCGCTCGCTCCCGCCATCGCTGTTTAACTCCGAGACCCACTGGCCATCTTCGGTTCTCCGGAACGTTATCGCAGCTACGGGTTTGACTTCGAGCATCAGAAATTCGCGCGCCGCTCTCAGGACCTCGAGATGCGAAGAGACACCCCACAGCCGCCGCGTGAACCGCCGTAGCGACCCGAAGGCTTCAAGCATCCCTAGCGCTCGCTCGGATAAGGACGTTGAACGAAGTTCCGGGACCGCGAGCCGAAATAAGATCGTTCGTTCATTCTGATTCAGCGCCAGTACGTCGGCGATCCGGTCCAGGACACGCGCTGAAACGCGCACGGGGCGATTCCCCTCGATCATCGCATACCATACGCGGCTGATCCCCACCGCCTCGGCAACTTCTTCCTGGGTCACCGGCTTGCCGACGCGCACGGGCATCCGCTCCACGGCACCCAGTGAACGGCTTTCGCGACTGATGCGGAGACGGCAGAACTTGACTAGCTCTGAGACATTTCGATACTCATCGATTTTCAGACATTCCAAAGACTGAACAACCGGTTTTTGAGCGCTCATTTTAATGGCTTGAGGCCCCTGACTGAGCGGTTGTAAACTGCGCATTTATAGCGTCTACGACATTATCGTATCATAATCGCCCTAAACATCAAGGGGGCACTAAATGCGGAACAGCCGGGCTTGGCAACCTCGTACCGGCCATCAAACATCCGTTCGGCCGGGTTCCTGGTCGCTGCCACGACGCAGTTTTCTTCTAACCGCAGTTGCTGCGCGAGATGGCGTCAAGGGAATGGATACGCAGGTTGCAGCTATGGATCACGCGCTCGACACGCTCACGAATGTGGTGTTGTAGTCGAGAAAACGAGAGCACTGTCATGAAAATTTTATCATTTATCGTGGCGTCAGAACTCGTATTGGCGCTCGTTGCGGTGCGCCCCGCGTTCGCCGGGCAAGCCCCATTTTCATCAGCCGCGCCTGATGTGCCGATCAGTCATCGCGACAGAGTGTACGCCGCGGAGCAATATTCGAACACGGTCTCCGTCACCGACCCCGCCAGTAATAGGCTCTTGGGGGTCATCCGTCTGGGCGACTTCATCGGCACGTTGAGCCCTCTCTATCGTGGGCAGCTGCTCGTGCACGGGATGGGTTTCTCGCCGAATCGTCGGACGATTGCCGTCGTTGCGATCGGCACGAACTCGGTGATCTTTATCGACACTCAAACGAATCGCATCAAGCACGTCACCTATGTCGGGCGCTCACCGCACGAAGTCTTCTTTACTCCGGATGGTTCGGAGGTGTGGGTGACGGTACGCGGGGAGAATTTCGTGTCCGTCCTCGATGGCACGACATACGAGATCAAGACGCGCGTTATCGTTCCGAACGGTCCCGGCATGCAGATATTCTCGCCCGACGGGAAATACGGGTATGTGTGTTCGTCCTTCACACCGGAAACGGTGGTCGTCAGAGTTGCTGACCACGCAATCGTCGGGCACGTCCATCAGGCGAGTCCCTTCTGCCCAAACATCGCGGCGACGCCTGACGGTAGGCAGGTGTGGTTCACATTAAAGGACACAGGCAAGACCGAGGTGTTTGATGCGCGCCCGCCCTTTGCGATACTGAAGACGATCGATACGGGGCCGCTTACTAACCACGTCAACTTCGCTCACAACGCCAACGGAACGTTTGCCTATGTGACGGCCGGTGGGCAGAATGAAGTTCTGGTTTTCCGCACCACCGACTTCACAAAGGTCGCCACGATTCGGGTCGGTAGGCTTCCTCACGGAATTTGGCCATCGGGAGATGGAAAACGCGTGTACGTAGGGCTCGAAAACGCCGATCGATTGACGGCGATCGACACCTTGACGAACACCGTCCTCGCGACCGTCCCCATCGGCCAGGCGGCCCAAGCCGTCGTGTACGTACCCGACGCCGTCCCGAGCGGCGCGGGCACGCAGGGGCTGCAGCCGCTGGGCGGTGCAGGCAACGCCGACTATCTGACACTGGTTTCCACATCTAAGAACGCGTCCGGCGACGATGAAGCGCCGACCAGTGTATCGCTATTCGACCAAGGACTCGTTCAGGTGCTGGAGGCCGCCGTAACCGGGCTCGAACCGAACAAACTCTACGTTCTCGCCCTATCACCGCACGCTGACGGCAGTGGCCCCTTGGAACCTCTATCCGCGTTCACGACAAATCCAGCGGGGTCGGCGGTAGTCAACGCTGTTGGTCCAATCCGGCAGGCCGTACGCGGCGAGGAGGGCGCGCAACCCCGGTTTCTGGTGATTGTTGATGGGACGCCGAGTAGTCTCGGCGCGCCTGTCCAGATCCAGGCACCTTGAACATGACAAATCTTGATGCCATTCAGGGCATCCGGCGAGCAGCCTGTCGCGAAGTCCGTGGCGCGCTGGGCAGGCCGATTTCCACGGCGCGACTAGGGAGGTTTTCATGAACAAACTAACGCTTGTGTTGCTCGGCGGGATCGCTGCGGTGGGCATCGCTTCAGTCGTGTCAGCCGATGTATCGTCGAGCGCGAGCAACACTCAGACCTGGACGAATAGCGGCAAGACGATCACGCTGACGGGCGAAGTGCTCGACCTCTCATGCTACACGATGGGCCAGAAAGGCATGAAGCCCGTGGCGTGGCCGTGCGGGCTTAAGGGCCAGCAGCTCGGCATTCAAACGCCAGACGGCAACATCGTCATGGTGATGAGCAAGAGTCCGTTATACGAGAAGTTGATGCCGTACGTCGATCAGAAAGTGACGGCGACCGGTACCCAGTTCTATCCACCCAGTTTCTTCGGCATTAGCGTTGAAGCGCTCAAGCCGACAGGATAGGAGCGTCCATCTAGTGGCAGGCGGGGAAAGCTAGCGGTGGTCGTTGAGGCCGCCGATCAGCCGACTCTTCTGACTCGCTCGGACCGGTGGCTCGCAAGGTCTTCGGAGAGCTCGTCGATCTGATGAATTCATCTTCCCCACGAATCTTTAGGGGCGTCTAATGCACCGAGTGCCTTGGACTGACCGGCTTGGGATAGGGAGCAAAGCCCCGCAATCACTTGCGGGGCTTGCGTTTTGAGAGGCGACGCTGATCGGGCTCGAACCGACAACCTCTTGCGTGACAGGCAGCCGCACTGCGCACCCCACAAGAGACATCCTAGGACGGCGACGCCACCGACCGCGTAACTTTGCAGAAAGTAAAGCATGCCGGGATTGTGGGCTCATGCTGGTTGCGAGATGTGCGAATCCATCCCCCGCAAGAAATTTGGGACAGGCGCGATCAGCAAATGATTTGCGCCTTTCTTTTTGAGTTGCCAACAACAGCAGGTGCGAACTGCAATTCTCGAAACAGTCGGTCGTCATCCAGCACAACTTCAATCCCAGCGTGACTCCAGTTGCCTTTAGTGCGGGGCAGCAGTTTGGGCGGCATTTCTTCGTCTCGGTGACTGAAGGCGGTTTTAGTTACTCGTCGTCACAGTCAGGCCTGTTTTATGGG
>DATFYX010000025.1 GCA_035314825.1 Candidatus Eremiobacteraceae bacterium | reverse complement strand
ACGGCGGCCGTAACTATAACGGTCCTAAGGTAGCGAAATTCCTTGTCGGGTAAGTTCCGACCTGCACGAATGGCGTAACGACTTCCCCGCTGTCTCCAACACCGGCTCAGCGAAATTGAATTCTCCGTGAAGATGCGGAGTTCCCGCGGTCAGACGGAAAGACCCCGTGCACCTTTACTACAGCTTTGCAGTGGTGTTAGGGAGTTCATGTGTAGGATAGGCGGGAGCCATTGAAGCCCTGGCGCTAGTTGGGGTGGAGGCAGCCTTGAAATACCGCCCTTGAGCTCTCTGGCATCTAACCGCGGCCCGTTACCCGGGTCCGGGACCCTGCATGGCGGGTAGTTTGACTGGGGCGGTCGCCTCCCAAAGAGTAACGGAGGCGCGCGATGGTGGGCTCAGGCTGGTCGGAAATCAGCTGCTGAGTGCAATGGCACAAGCCCGCCTGACTGCGAGAGCGACGGCTCGAGCAGAGACGAAAGTCGGCCATAGTGATCCGGTGGTCCCGCGTGGAAGGGCCATCGCTCAACGGATAAAAGGTACTCTAGGGATAACAGGCTGATCTCCCCCAAGAGTCCACATCGACGGGGAGGTTTGGCACCTCAAACATCAGGGGTGAGATGACGGAGACGTCATCTACCTAACAATAGTACTGGCTAATAACGGTGAACTCCGATCGTCTTAGGACTGAAGACGAGGACAATACCGTGGGAAGTCGGGCGTCGCAAAACGCCTTGACCCCGTAACGACTGAGAGCGCAAGCTCGAGATGGCGTGTCCGATCGCGCAAGCGATCAATCTACGGCCGCCATAATACGCCAGCCCTTCGCGCGAAGAAATTCATGCAAGGTGAAGATATAGTCTACACGTGCAGTAATGCACGAGCAATGTGCGATGTCGGATCGTCGCATCCTGGGGCTGTAGTAGGTCCCAAGGGTTTGGCTGTTCGCCAATTAAAGCGGTACGCGATCTGGGTTCAGAACGTCGTGAGACAGTTCGGTCCCTATCCGCTGTGGGCGTTACAGACTTGAGGAGCGCTGACCCTAGTACGAGAGGACCGGGTTGGACGGACCGCTAGTGAACCGGTTGTCACGCCAGTGGCAGAGCCGGGTAGCCACGTCCGGATCTGATAAACGCTGAAAGCATCTAAGCGTGAAGCAGACTCCAAGATAAGGTCTGGATCCGCAAGGTGAAGACTCCTGGTAGTCCACCAGGTGATAGGCTGGAGGTAGAAGCGCAGTAATGCGTGCAGCTGACCAGTACTAATAAGTCGGAGAGTTATTCGCTCTTTGGAATCATCAAGCGGCAAAGCTGGTAAGTTTCGTTCGTGACGGATATCGTTATGCAGTCTTCAGGGAGCAATGGCATGCGGGCCTCAGGGCCCGCCGCTCGCCCCTAAAGATTTCCGGTGCTTATAGTGGTGGGGCAACACCCGTTCCCATTCCGAACACGGCAGTTAAGCCCACTAACGCCGATGGTACTCAGACCGCAGGGTCTGTGGGAGAGTAGGTAGGCGCCGGAATATTTTCAAGAGCCGGCCGCGGTCATCGCGGCCGGCTCTTTGTGTTGTGGATTCCGGTCGTAGTCGTGACTTATTTCGTGGATCCGACGGGGATCATCGCATGCTCGTACGGGGTACCGGCCCACATCATGTAGGGCTTTGTCGGGTCGGCGTCCTTTGTTGTAGGATAGCCGAGTGCCTTGGCACCAGGACCCATGAGCATGATATGGGGTCCGGTGACGACCCAGTGATTATCTGGGGTCTTGCTTTGCGCCCATGGATCCGTATTGCTGGCGCCCGGCGCATCGCCCGACAACATGTATGCCACGCCGATCTTATCCGGCGGCGCAGCAGCATGCTTCATCAGGGCTTGCATGAACTCCATGGCGTTTGCGTCAGCACACACGCCGGACGTCGGAGCGAGCAGTAGGCAGGTAAAACCGTTCTTGCCTGCACGAAGCGTCGTCATGCTCCCGTTCTTCTCAATGCGCACGACCGCCGCCCCACTAGCTACGCCAGGGGGCGCCGCCGCGAGAGCCTGAGTGATGTAGTCTGAGTCTGACGCTTTCCCCTGCGAAGTATTGGCAACGGCCAACACGGCAAGGACTCCAATCGCGAGAACCAACTTGAGTGAATGCATACGTACCTCCGCAAGAGACAGTGCGAAAGATCGTGGGATTGGGCACGCTTTTTCGAGGGGAGCCGGCCAATCCCTCTGGGGGTGCAACGGCCAAGCGCGATCTCCGTCGATCAGCAACGGAAGACCGCGTGTCACTTAGACGACTGTGCGGTGAGGGCGTTCAACCCGATCAGTGTAGTGCCATTGCCGACAACCAACGGATAGTGACCATCCCATTTCTGGATCGCATCATATTGCACGGTCAGCTCTGAGATCGCTTGGCGTCGTAGTATGTTGGCGGTCGCATCGCCGCGAGCCGTCGCGATCGCGGTCTGTGCGTCGACTTGCGCCTGCTTAAGCTGGTTCTGCGCTTTCAGATAGTTCTGAAACGCGACCACTTTCGCTTCGATGGCGTTCGAGAAATCCTGGCTGAATTCGAAGTTCGTGATACTCATGGCCGCGATGTGCATGTCGAACTCGCCCAGCCGCGCCGCGAGCGTCTTTTCGAGCAGATCGCGCGCCTCGGGCCGCTTGGTGATCAGCTCCTCGGCGGTGAAATGAGCGGTCGCCGCCTTGGTGGCTTCCTGGATCGCTGGCGCGATGATGCGATCCTGATAATCCTGGTTGAGCCGATTGTAGACGTCGACGACCTTATCGGTGTCGACCGTGTAGTTGAGCGTGACCTTCGTCTGCACGTTTTGCAGGTCGGCCGACGCGGCGGCCGCGTCCGCCGAGTACGCCTGGACCTGCACGTTCATGAGCACCACGGTGGTGATGAACGGAGCCACCGTGTACAGCCCCGGCTGCTTGACTTCGCCGGTCGTGCCCCCGAAGCGCAGCACGACGCCGCGAAAACCGGCGGGAACCTCGCCGAAACTTGACGCGATGCCGCCGCAGATGAGGAGCACCACGATGGCTTCGACATACGAAAGGTACGGCAGCGGTGTCGGCGCCTCTTTTTGCTTCTCCAACCAGTACGATGTGGCGCGCCAAAAGATGTATCCGGCGCCGACGAAGCCGGCGATCCAGAGGGCGGCTTGGATGACGAACACGGCAATCCGTCCTTTCTAGGTACCGAAGACCTACACGGTGACTGTCGATTCGCGAGCGGAAGCTAACGGCACTGCAGTCGCTATCGTGACCGCTTGTTGGACTGAGCCGCCGCGTCTTGGCTTAGTCCCTCCAAGACGTACAACGCCACGTCGTGCAGGTCTTTCGGCGTCAGGCGCCAGCGCGGCATCACGGGATCAAGGCGTTTCCCCTTGTTGTCGATGCCGGTGGAGATCGCGCGTTCGAGCAGCGCGAGGTCGTATGGCGGCCTTTGGTGCGTCACAAGCGCGGAGTGCCGAAGGTCAGCGCTGATCGCGCCACCGGGCAGATGCATTCCGCCGGCGCCATCGGCTTGATGGCACGCAGCGCAGCTGGTCATCAACGGCGGCGGGTTCGCAGTGATTGGCGCGCCGCCGAGATCTCGTCCGTTCTGAAAAATCGAGCGGCCATCGGCCAGCGCTGATGAAGACGAAGATGAAGATGAAGCGCGGAGCGGAGCCGGTGAGGCAGACGGAGCCGCTTGGCCCGCGGCATGCCGGTTGCCCGAGCACGCTGCGACGAGCGCGCCAAGGACAGTGCATATCGCGAGTGACCGAATTCGTACGAGCATGGTCGTCGCAGTACGCCGTCCAGGCCCCCTCTGCCTGGCTAGAGGCGCCAAGAGGATGCGCGCGAGCGTTGTCGGTATTCCAGTGACGACAGAGTCGCGGGAGGTGCCATGAGCCCGTTCAAACGTCATATGCCTGCCATGGGTCTAGCATTGATCGCGTTCGCCTGCGTCGCCGCTATCCTCATCACGCCGGCACTCAAAGGCCGCGCCGACCAGACGCAGCCAACGCAAGCCGACCAGACGCGCCGGCCTAATATCATCTTCATCCTCACCGACGATCTGGCCGACAACCTCGTGCAGTACATGCCCAACCTGCAGCAGATGCAAAAGGACGGCACGACGTTCTCGAACTATTACGTCACCGATTCGCTGTGCTGCCCCTCACGCTCGTCGATCTTCACCGGCAAGTTCCCCCACGACACGCACGTGCTCACCAACCAGCCGCCGCTCGGCGGCTACCAATCGTTCAACGCGCACGGCAACCAGACGCAGACTTTTTCGGTCGTGCTCCAACACGCAGGCTACAAGACCGCCATGCTGGGCAAGTACCTCAACGGCTACCAGCCCGGCAGCGACGGGGTGCCTCCAGGCTGGAATGAGTGGGACGTCGCCGGCAACGGCTATCCGGAGTTCAACTACGCGCTCAACGAGAACGGCCGCGTCGTCCAATACGGCGCCGAACCGAAGGACTATTTGACCGACGTGGTCTCCGGCATCGCGCAGAAGTTCATCCGCGACTCGGAACCCGGCCCGTTCTTCATCGAGATCGCGACCTTCGCACCGCACGCGCCGTACGTCCCCGCGCCGCGCGACGCCAACGCGTTCCCCGGACTGACCGCGCCGCGCGGACCCGCGTTCGGCGCGCGCCCCGGCCCCAACGACCCGAAGTGGCTGCAAGAGATCCCGCCCTTGAACAAGCCGGAGATCGCGAAGATCGACAAGTTCTTCCGCATGCGCGCGCAATCGGTGCAAGCGGTGGACCAGATGATCGGCCAGATCCGGACGGAGCTTGCGCAGCTCGGCGACAACGACACATACATCATCTTCAGCTCCGACAATGGATATCACATGGGCGAGTACTCGCTGCGCCCGGGCAAGATGACGCCGTTCGACACCGACATCTCCGTGCCGCTCGTGGTCGTAGGGCCCAATGTTGCCAAAGGCGTCGTGGTGCATCAAGTCGTCGAAAACGTCGACCTCGCCGAGACCTACACGCGCATCGGCGGTCAAGCACCGCCGCCGCAGGCGGACGGTCACGCCCTGCTGCCACTACTCCTAGGCGGCGACGTGGCCGAATGGCGCCACGTCGCGCTCATCGAGCACAAGCGGCCCGGTCCGAGCATCACCGATCCGGATGCGCCCATACCACACTCAGCCGATCCGGTCACCTACGAAGCGCTGCGCCTCGACAACGCCATGTACGTCGAGTACGAGGATGGCGAAGTCGGCTATTACGACATCGCGCGCGACCCGTCCGAGCTCAACAACATCGCGCAAGGCCTGACCCCCGCGCAACATCAGCGCCTGCACGAGATTCTCGTGGCGAATCAGAACTGCCACGGCCAACAGACATGCTGGGCGGCGCAAAGCATGACGCCCTAGAACTTCGAAGAGCGGCTACATGCACAAGTCACTCGCAGGCATCGCGATCGCCCTCGCCTCGATCATGCTCTCGACCGCACAGCTTTGCGCGCAGCCGCTCGATGCGATCCAGCGCGCCGCCATCGATAAGATCGCGCAAGACGCGCTCGACACACAGCGCGTGCCCGGCATCTCGCTCGCCGTCGCCAGGGGCTCGGATATCCTGTACGCCCAGGGCTATGGCTACCGCGACGTCGCTCACCGCTTCGCTGCCGTGGCCGACACTATCTACGCCATCGGCTCGAACACCAAACAGTTCACCGCTGCGGCCGTCATGCTGCTGGCGCAGGACAAGAAGCTCGACATCGACGCGAAAGTCGCCGACTACCTGCCCTCCGCGCCGCACGCCGCCGAGATCACGGTCCGCGAACTGCTCGACCAGACCTCGGGCCTGCCGAACTACGTGGATCACATCGCCATGACCAACCGCATGTCGACCGAGTACAGGCCCGAGCAGCTCGTCGCCCTGGTCAAGAACGCGCCATTGGATTTCCTCCCGGGGACGAAATGGGAGTACAGCAACACCAACTATGTCTTGCTGGGCATGCTGATCGAGAAGGCGTCCGGCATGTCGTACTCCGCGTTCGTGCAGCGGCGCATCATCGCGCCGCTCGGTCTCACCTCGACATCGTTTCCCAAGACCGTGCCCGTGGGGCCGCAGTACGCGGTCGGATACCAGTTGACCGGCGACGGCGCGACGCCCGTCGTGGCAGACTTGAGTTGGGCGTACGCGGCCGGCGCGCTCTTCTCGAACGTCGCCGACCTCGTCAAGTGGGATGATGCGTTCTGGAACGGCCGCGTCGTGGATCCTGCATCGCTGACGCTGATGACGACGCCGGCAAAGCTTCCCGATGGCACGGACACGAAGTACGGCTTCGGATGGTTCGTCTCCACGATGTACGGCCAGCGCGAGGTGTGGCACAATGGCGGACTGCCCGGCTTCTCGACGCGCAATGCGACGTTTCCAGATGACGATCATCTGGAGATCGTCGTGCTCGCCAACACGATATCGTTCGACCCGGCGTCGACGGTGCGCCGCATATTCGAGGTCGTGGAACCGCAGATCGTCGCCAACGCGACTCCGACGCCCGCGCCGACCTCAGCGCCGGGCGAGGACCCGGCCATCACGGCGCGTGCCAAAGAGTGGTTCGT
Organism: Candidatus Eremiobacteraceae bacterium; assembly: GCA_035314825.1. Lineage (NCBI taxonomy): Bacteria > Bacillati > Vulcanimicrobiota > Vulcanimicrobiia > Candidatus Eremiobacterales > Candidatus Eremiobacteraceae > Candidatus Eremiobacteraceae bacterium. The sequence continues at coordinate 7,842 of DATFYX010000025.1, read as the reverse complement.
ACGCCTGGAGAAAAACGACATCGATCGTTCGCAGCTCACGGCTGACATGAGCAACGCGCTCACCACCGACAAGGCCGCGCAGCTGGCAGCGGCGCTCGGACCGATGGGCGCTCCGACGGCGTTCGTCTACATCGGCAAGACCGTCAAAGACCCGTACACGATCTATCAATACCTCGTCCAAGGGGGGCAAGGCGCGCTCGTCTTCACGTTCGTCCTCGACCCCGCGGGCAAAGTGGCCGGGATGTTCGTCAAGCCTCAATCGTAAGTGCCGCAAAAGTCGCCTTCGTGCGCTGCGCGCCGCGGCCGATTAATCCGCGCCCGGTTGGCTCACGTAGTAAGGGCATCAGCTTTTCATCCATCATCCATTCATAGGAGACTGGCCATGCCCGATACTATACGACCCAAACTCCAGGCGACCGCAGCGCTGCTCGCGCTCGCGCTGCTTCCGTTCGCCCAGACCCCCGCACAAGCGGCGGATCTGCCGCGCGAGAACATCGTGCTCAAGAGCGCGATCGCCGTCGATCCGCAACAGAACACCGTCGTGCTGCCGCTGTACAAAGGCAGCGCTGCCGGCAAGACCGTGTATTACATCCTCGCCGACGCGTCGGACAAGACCGTGGCGCAGTCGCTTGGCCTGAACTACGCACCGAGCATCGGCAAAGCGTACACGCAGACCGCCTCGGGAGCACCGCAGTCGCTGACGTTCGCCGGCGCGCCGATCTTCAGTTCGGGCCGCGTCTACAAATCGAGCGCAACGGGCTTCCCGCCGGCGCAAGCCAACCCCGGCTCGGTCGCCGACGACAGCTATTCTCCATTCGTCAGACTACCTGACGGCACGACGCTCGACGCCCCGATCATCGCGAGCGGGGCAGGGCCATTCGACGTCACGACGCATCGCAACACCGCCGACCGCGTGCTGGCCATCGACACCGAGAAGAAGACGGTGACGATTCTGCTCGCGCACGGGTTCTTCAACGGCGCGCGCGTGGTCTATCTGAGCACCGACGCGTCGGACCCGGGAGTCGCGACGATCGAGCGCGCCACGTATACGAAGAAGCTCGCGCAATCCAGCCCGGCTTCCGAACAAGCGATCATCACACTTGCGAACGGCCAGACCGGCAAGGACAATCCGCAGGCACAGGGTCTCGCCTACCTCGCGCTCGACGAACAGCTCTCGCAGCCGGCGGTGCTCTCCGACAGCGCGTCCTTCGGCTCGCCGCTGAACATCATCGCCACGTTTGCAGCCGGCCCGGGCGCGGCTGGCTACACGCCGCTGTGGGCCGCCAACGTCGGCGTGTGGTCCAAGGCCGCGGTCGCCGGCGGACAAAACGTCCGCCTCACAAGCATCACCCAGGTCTTCGCCCTCGCGGGCAAGGGTGAGATCACGAGCCCCGACGGCAAACCTCTCGGCCCCGCGGGCCCGGTCGTGAACTGCCCGGTGGTCGCGTTCATCGACACGATCCACTAACGGCGCTCGCAGGGATGACATACGGATCGGCCGGCGCGTAAATCGGCGAGCGCCGGCCGTCCACGCTCACGACATAGGTCGGAGCCGCGGAGCACCACCCGAAAATCGAATCGCTGGCAGCGCTGCACGAAGTATCACACCCGACCATATCTCATGCACGCCGGTATTCCTCGACCGCCCGAATCCAGGACATCGGCATAGCCGGAACGTAGCGAGGCCGTCGTAATGTCAAGCCGGCCGCTACTACGCCACCGCATTCTGCAATGGTGGCGCGGGCTTCCCGATCGCAAGCGCGACTTCGCGCTCAACATCATGATCGGGTCGCTGATCTCAGTGCTGCTTGCGCCGGCCGAGACGACGGTCGCGGTCTCATCGCTGCGCGACAAGATGCTCACCTGGCAGATCAGCCAGTTCGCGGGCACGGATATCGGCGCGAGCCTCGCGTTCATCGATATCGACGACCAGACCCATGTCGCGTCATGGGGTTCGCCGTACTACACGCCGCGCGACAAGCTCTGCAGGCTCATCGACTACGCGGCGCACGCCGGCGCGCGCGTGATCGTCGTCGACATCGACCTGAGCGCGCGTAGCCAAAGCCAAACGCAACGTCACGCGCTGACCTGCGACTCCAACACCCCGCAAGACGAACGCGCTACGCCGCCCGCGAGCGCCGACGACGCTCTCGCGAGCTACCTCCGCCGGTACGACGCGAAATGCCCGACGGCCGGCTCGCGCGAGGGTTGCCCCCCGATCATACTCACGCGCGGCTTGCGCACGTCAAGGACCGACGCGCTCCCAAATGGCACCCCGGCGCACGAACCGCAGCCGTCCTTCCTCGACCCGATCGGCCAAGAATCGAACTCCGTCGCGTTCGGCACCGCCATCTTCCATGTCGACGCCGACTCGATGATCCGCGGCTGGCGCCTTTGGGAACCCGTCTGTCAATCGCTCCGCGGCAGAGCGCTTCCCTCCGCCGAGATGCTCGCCGTGGCGGCATACAACGGCAAAGACCTCGTCAAACTCCAACGCGCGCTCGACGTCGGCCTCGCGCCTCAGTGCTTGCAAACGGGCGAGCAAAGCACCGCGGAACAAGGCACTCCAGAGCACGCCGCGGCAGGGTTAAACGCGCACGCGCAGATGCCGCGCGATAACTTCATCATCGACGTCGGCTACCCGCTCGAGCTGAGCACCAGCGACCTCGAAAGACGTTTCTTCTATCGCTTCGGCTGGGCGCCGCCGGGCGCACAGCGCCAAAAGGGGCAGCGGCTCGGCGTCGTCGTCCCCGCGTGGGAGATCACTGACGTCGAGCCGTCGCAACGCTTCAACCCCGCGCTGCTTCGGGGGAAGATCGTCGTCATCGGCGGAACGTATTCGGACAACCCGGACGTGCACCAGACTCCGCTTGGTGAGATGCCCGGGACGGTCGTGCTGCTCAACGCGATCAACGCACTGCTGCATGACGACCACATCCGCGAAGCCCCATGGTACCTGCGCTACGGCATCGACGCATTTCTCACGATCTTCGTCAGCGTGCTGTTCTTTTACTTACCGCACCGCGCCGCACTGGTGTCCGCATCGTTGATCATCGTGGCGGCCGCGGTCACCGGCGGATACCTGCTCTTGAACCGCGGCTATTTCTTCGATCCGATCATGCCGATCCTCGGCATCCAAGTACACGAGCTCGTCGGCGGGATCGAGACGTGGCTGCACCAGCGAGGAGTGCTGAAGTGACCCGAACCGGCAACGCACGTGCCACCACATCTCTCTATCTCGCCGCCGCGCTCGCGCTGTCCACGGGGCTCGGCGTGCCGCTCCCCTCAAACGCCGACTCGACCACGAATTACCGCTATATCGAATCGTACACCGGCCCGGCCACCGCGTACGAGATCGACCGCGGCGCACAGAAACTGCCGCCGCGCTTGGGCATGACGCTCAACGTCGGCGATTGCGTCATCTTGCATGAACCCACCAACGCGCAATCAAGCGACAACGCCAACCGTATGACGTTGATGATCGACGGCACCGAAGCGCGCGTCGACGCGGCAAATCCCAAGTACTGCGTCGCGCGATCAACTGCGGGCGCGGACGCGGCCGTCGCCGCGATCGGGCGCATGTTCGCATCGGTCGGCGACCTCTTCCAACGCTCGCAGAACGATTACTACACCGAGCACACCACTACCGCGCAGACGCGCGGCGGCGTCCAAGAGCCGGTGCTCATCTATCTTTTGCAGCCGGCGCACCCGCGCGTGGCGGCCGGCCAGCCCAAGCTTTGGGTGGCCTGGATCGACGGCCAACCGCCGTACGACGCCGCTGTATATAAGAAGGGCGACACATCACCGCTCGCGACAAGAACCGGTCTGCAAGAGCGCAAGACAGCCTTTGACGTCACGTTGACGCCCGGCAGCTATGAACTGCGAGTCGGCGATGCCAGCGGCCGTCACGTCGCAGCCGATTTCGAAGCGATTCCCCCAGCGGAGCTGCCGCAACCTCCGCCGACAGAAATGGCCGCGCTACAAGACCCATCGCAATCGCTCGACCTTCGCGCCGCGCTGTACGCCGGCTGGCTGGTGCAGCAGAGCCCCGACTGGCGCTTCCAAGCGTATCAGGGAGTCGCCGGATTCACACCGGGATCGGATCTGTCGCGCGCGCTGAGCTTCGAACTCGCCGGCGGCCAATGAAGTCAGGCGCCTACATCACCCGCTTGGCGCTCGCCGTCGCGTTCATCGCGCTCGGTGTAACTGCGTCGACCACAATGGGTTCCACCGCACCCGCAGATCCAACCGCGGCTCCTACAAGCTCGCCGGTCGCGCCAACACCGCCAGCATCGACGATGCCGGGCGCCCCAACCCCGTCTGCGCTCCCGCCCGCACCGCAGCAAATCCAAGCGCAAGGCCAGACGGCGTTTGATAATCACGACTACAAGACCGCGCTCACCGCGTGGCAAGGCGGCCTGCAAGCCGCACAAAACCAGAACGCCCGAGCCGCGATCGCAGCGTTCTCACTCGATGTCGGCAAAGCCCAAGAAAAACTGCGCCAGTACCCGCAAGCGCTCGATGCCCTGAACGCCGCGCTAACCGCGCACCGCGCGCTCAACGATAGGGCCGGTGAAGCAGCTGACATCGAGTGGATCGGCAACGTGCAGCAAGCACAATCCAAGAACGACGACGCGATGGCGAGCTATCAACAAGCGCTCGCGATCTTCAAAGATATCAACGACAGCGCAGGCCAGGCAGACGTCCTGTCGGCTATCGGCGACCTGGACGACTTCATCGGCAAGACCGACGATGCCATGACGGCCGACAAGCAGGCGCTGGACCTGTATCGCGCGGCGAACGATCAGCGCGGTCAAGCCGACGTGCTTCGCGGCATCGCCATCATCGTCGCCAACTCCGGCCACTACCCGGAAGCGCTCCCGTATCTCCAGCAGTCGCTCGACATCTCTCGCCAGATCGGCGACCAGTACGCGATGGCCAGCTCGCTCGAACTGATCGGCACTGTCAATCAGACGATCGGCCACGACGACATCGCGCTCAAGGACTACGCTCAAGCGCTGCCGATATTCCGGGCGCTCGACAGCGGTTCGCAAGAGGCCCATGTCCTCAACGACATGGCGTTCTCCTATCGGAATCTCGGCCGCTCCGGCGACGAAGAGCACGCCGCAGAGCAGGCGCTCCAGGTCGCCCGCAGCGTCGATGACCGGCGCAATCAGGCGGTCGCGCTCGGCAACTTGGGCGACTTAGCTGAGAAACAAACGCACTACGACACCGCGCTCGACGACTTCAAACAGCAAGCCGCGCTCGATCACGCGATCGGCTGGCGCATCGGTGAGGGCGGTGCGCTCTACCAACTCGCGGATGTGCAGCGACAGTTGCGTGAGTACGACGCCTCGATGGACAACGTGCAACAAGCGCTCGCGCTGTACCGCGCCGTCCACTACCGCCATGGCGAGGCGGGAGCGCTGGTCGCATTGGCGTCGCTGCTCTCTTCACTCGGCCGCGACGAGGAAGCCGTGCAGGACTCGTCGGCCGCGGCGGGCATCGACGAGGCCATCGGAGCCAAGAGAGGCGAGGTCGACGCGCTTCTGACCGGCGCGATCGCCGAAGTGAATCTCAGGCGTACCAGCGACGCGATACGCGATCTCAACGCGTCGCTCCAGATCGCCAAAGCGATCGGTGACGACGACCAGGTCGCCACCACCTACTACGCGCTCGGAGCCTTATACGGCAGGACCGGGCATCCCAAGCAGGAGTATGACGATGACCATCAGGCCCTCGTCATGTTCCTCGCCGAACAGAACGTGCTCGGCGAGGGGATAACGTTGATCGATATCGCCAGCGCGGATGTCTCGCTCGGCAAGAATCAAGCCGGGCTCCAAGCCGCGCGCCAGGCAGTCGTATTGGCGCGCCGCCAAGGTCAAAGCGAGCGGCTGTGGGGCGGCTTGCGCGCGCTGGCCAACGCGGAGTCCGCGCTCGACATGCGCGCCGCTGCCATCGCCGACTACACCGGGGCGCTCGATCAGATCGAAAGCACGCGGGCTGGTCTTGGCGCCACAAGCGCCCGGACCACGTACTTCTCCACGAAGTTGAGCCTGTACGACGATTTCATCCAATATCTGTGGCAGCTCAACGCCCGCTTCCCGGGCAAGGGCTACGATCGCCAGGCGCTTCAGATCCTCGAACGCAAGCAGGCACGCGAGGCGCTCGAGCAGATCGGACGCAGCGCGGCACGACAGTTCGCAGGCGTGCCCGAATCCGTCGTCAGCAGCGATACCGAAGCCGAGCTTGCGGTCGACGACGCGCGCACGATGCTCACCTACACCGAGGCCGTGCCCAAGCCGGATCCGGCGGCGGTGGCATCGGCGACGCAGCAGTTACACGACGTCACCGCCAAACGAAACGGGCTAGAAGCCCAGATCAAGACGAGGTACCCGGCCTACTACGCGCTCCAGCATCCGTCGCCGATCGACTCGACGACGTTGCAGAAAAAGGTCATCAACCCCGGCGAAGTGCTATTGATCTACGACGTCGGCGATGCACGCACGCTGCTCTGGGTCATCAGCCGCGATCACTTCCAGCTCGTTACCGAGTCCGGAACGGCGCAGATCCAGCGACGCGTCGCGGCGCTGCGCGCGCACACGGCGCGCATCCAAGCCGACGTCGACAAGCAGATGTTGCCGAGCCAGATCTCAGACGACGCAGCGCAAGATCTGCCCGGTTTCGCAGCGGACAGCTTCGCGCTGTACAACGTGCTCGTGCCGAAGTCGATCGCGCCAACGGTCGGCCGTGCACGGGCGCTCGTGATAGTTCCGACCGGCTCGCTCTACGATCTTCCCTTTGAGATGCTGGTCACGCAAGACCCGGCGCATGGGGCCGGCCGGCCGCACTACCTTGTCCAGCAACACGCGATCTCGTACATCCCATCGGCGTCATTGCTCGGCGCGGTGCGCGCGAGCATGCAGGCACGACGGGAAGCGGCTGACCCGCTGCTGGCTCTGGCGCGACCCGCGATCGGCAACGCGGTCGTCGCCGTCGCCAGCGCCGACACCGACACGTATGCGACCGAGCAGACCCGCGCGATGCGCGCCGTCGTCGGCGATTCGTCGCAGGACCTCGCCGCGGCGTTTCCCGATCTGCCGGGCTCCCAAGTCGAAGCAGATGACGTCCGCCAAGTGCTCAACGCGCCGGCCGGCAGCATTCTCACCGGCGAGGACGCATCGCGCGCCAAGGTCCTCGCGCTCAACGGCACGGGCCAGCTCAAAGACTATCGCTACCTTCTCTTCGCGACACACGCCGTGCTGCCCGACCAGATCCAAGGCCTCACGCAACCGGCGCTCGTGTTGGCGCATCCGGAGAACGGCGACGGCTTCCTCACCATGGCCGATATTTTCGGGCTGACGCTCGACGCCGACTTCGTCACGCTCTCGGCGTGCAACACCGGCGCGGGACCGCATGCGGCCGGCGAGGGCATCAGCGGACTCACGCGCGCGTTTCTTTTCGCGGGTACACCGGCGATGTCGGTGACGCTTTGGGAAGTCGACGATCAAGTCGCGCCCAAGCTCACGCCGGCGTTCTTTTCGAGCCTCAACGCCGGCAAGTCGCCTGCCGAGAGCCTCAGACAAGCGAAGCTGACGCTCATCAACGACTCTGACCCGCGCTTCGCCCACCCGTTCTCATGGGCGCCGACGGTGGTGTTCGGCGACGGCGACACGGCGGTACTCCCCCGATAGACGGAGCGGTCGAATTTATTCGACCGCAGGCGCCCTCCATTGCAATCCAAACACGAACATGCCAGGCGTTCGCCGCAAAATAATCGTGATGACGATGTAGATGAGCAAGGATATGACGACAGCGAGGCCCGTGGTGAAGAAGTCGCTC
>DATFYX010000024.1 GCA_035314825.1 Candidatus Eremiobacteraceae bacterium | reverse complement strand
CTGACTGTTAATCAGAAAGTCGTTGGTTCGAGTCCAACTCGGGGAGCCAAGCTCAACAAGAAGAAGACCCGCACCTCGTAAAGCGTGCGGGTTTTCTGTAACGGTAGTAGGGTCAAGCCTGTCACAACGCGCTGCTGCAGTCCGAATCCAATAGCTGGTGCGTCGAGAACGAGGAGGGACCGCGGAGAGCTCCGCGGTTCCTTATCACTCGGCCCTGCCGCGCGGAACTACCTATAGCCTTTGAAGTCCTCGCCCGGTTTGATGTTCGGAAACTCCTTTATGCTGCGCTCATATGCTCCGATGATCTTGAAGTCCGGACCGAGGATCCAACCGCACGTCAGATCGCTATAGAACAAGTTGTTGTCTTCGTGCGGATCGCTGCTGAGGTCGTAGATCATGGGAAGCTCAGGCGTTACGTAGGGTTGCTCCATGGCGGGTCTTATTTGCGCATCGGTGTAGCGAAAGATCGTCTTGTAGATCTTCCATTTGATCGACATGAGCTGGGCGTCCGTATCGAAGAGCATATAGCTGTCACGGCCGGTTGATGGGCTTTTCCCCAGCATGAAGGCAGAGGCATCGATGCCGTCGATCGGTCGGTCCTTGGGCACCAGATTCGGCGCACCGACCATTCCGGCCAGCGTCGGCATCCAATCCACGTCCGCGAGCATTTCTTGCGTGACGACACCCGCAGGCACATGCCCGGGCCAGCGGATCATCGCCGGCACGCGATAGCTCCCCTCAAATGGCGTGTTGAAGAAATCTCCGCGCCATGGCCCTTGCTCACTTCCGCCAAGCTGCAGGATTGCCCCACCGCTGCCATTGTCGCTACTGAGGATGACGATGGTATTGTCGTCGATGCCCGCCGCCTTGATGGCATCCATGATTTGGCCGACGCGGTAGTCCATTTCGGCGACCAGGTCCGCAAACACGCCGCCGCGCTGCGTGGACTTACCCGCAAAATTCGGATTGGCGATCATCGGTGGATGCATTTCTGAGTAACCGACGTACACGAAGAACGGCTTCTTCGCCGTTGCATTACGTTTGATGAAGTCAATCGTCTTCGGAATAATGTATTTCTCATCCATGATTGCCCGATTGCTGAGGTTGATCGGCATCACCGGTCTCGATGGTTGGCCCTTCTTGCCCTCCCACAGCATGGGGACGGGCTCGCCGCTCTCCTTGAACAGCGGATAGGACGTGTAACCGGCCACATCCCAGGTCTCCGGAAGGCCCCACCACTCGTCGTAGCCCTGGTCATTCGGCAGACGGCCCTGGGTATCGCCAAGGTGCCACTTGCCGTAGAGCGCGGTGGTGTATCCGGCATCCGAGAGGAGTTTGGCAATCGTGTATTCCCACGGCGACATTCCACCCGGCCCTTGCCCTGGCAAGGGTACCGTATATGTCCCTGACCGAACCGAGTAGCGCCCGGTGTGGATGGCCGAGCGCGTCGGCGTGCATTGCACCTCCACGTTGTAATTGTTGAAACGGATACCGCTGTTGGCCAGCTCGTCGATGCGCGGCGTGGCCACTGTTCCACCGTACACCCCAAAAGTTCCCCAGCCGACATTGTCGACCAGGATGAACACGATGTTGGGCTTCTGGTCGGCGGCCTGTGCCGCTCGACTCGAAGCGCTCAGTGCAAGCGCGATCGCGCAAAGCAAGGCGACTAAGTAACGAGCTTTGATCATGGGATGCCTCCAGAACGTCATTGCGGGTAAGTGGCAGCACCGCGAGAACTGCGCACAGCAGGGGTACTTGACGCAGGGCAAATTGAAGGAGTTAGGTGGGCGTCCCTTTTTCGAAGTTCTCAGGATTGAGGCTATCGCCCAAGGAACTCCGCCGTAGCTCGGGTCCGCCCATGCGGTCCCCCGAAGCGCGTGAATCACCGTTAGTCAGAATTCAGCCAAGACCCGCACTGCGTCAGAGCGTGCGGGTCCTCTGTAACGGTAGTAGGTTGAACATAGCCGCAGGAAGAAACGTCGGCCTCTTACGGGCGTTGACACTCCTTCGCATCTTTCAATGAACTTCACATACAGGCTATTGCGAGGGGACGCATTGCTTCTCTCCGACTAGGGCACGCACGGAGGAGATACCAAGGCGGCGAGGTGGTCCGCCAGCTCACCTGAGGGCCACATGGGTTTTAAAGTAGACGGCTGGGATTTCATCACATTTGCAGTGCTGTTCTTATTGGCTGTCATCTTTTTGGTATCGCTCGTTTTCATTCTCGGCTTACCAGGACGAATCGCGATCGCGCGCAAGCATCCCGATGCGGATGCGGTCAACCTCATGGGATGGCTCGGTTTTCTGGCGGTCGTTCCATGGATTCAAGCGTTCATGTGGGCGTTTAAGCCGACTGACGTCGTCGACATCCGCTACCTGCCCGAGCAGGAGCAGCGCAACATCCGCGACATGATCGCCAAGCTGAAGGGAGAGCCCGCTCCGCCAACGTCCGACTCGACGAAACCGCCGACGCATCCGAACGACGAGCCGGGGGCATAGCCGCGCGTGGGGATCATCATCATCATCACGGTCGGCTACCTCCTGTTCATCTGGCTCGTCTTCTTCAGGTTCAAATGGCTCAAGTTCAGTCCCGCGTGGGCGGTCGTGTCGGGCTTGATCATACTTCATATCCTTCTCGGCGTTCTCATCGGGGTGCGGTTCGCGACTCCGCAGTCGTCCGACGCAAAGATCGTCCAGTATACGGTTCAGCTGATCCCCCGCCTGCCCGAACCTACGCTCGTCACCGCTGTCTTGGCGCAGCAGAATGTTCCTGTGAAGAAGGGACAGCCGCTCTTCCAGCTCGATCGGCGCCCGTACGAATTCCAGGTCAGACAAGCCGAAGGGCAGCTTGACGCCGATACCGCGAAAGTGACCACCGCACAATACGATGTCGCGCAGCTCCAGTCGCAACTCGCCGCGGCCGGGCAGCAGGTCGGTGTGCTCAAAGCAGACCTGGACGCAGCACAGCAGCGGGTCGTCAAAGGACGCAGCGAGCTGAAGTACTCGCAATATGAGGAAAACCTTTCCGCGAGGCTCGCGCGCACTGGTTCAGGCCCGGTCGAAGACGTCCAAAAATGGGATGCCCAAGTGAGTGCCGACCGCGCCGAGATCAAAGGGGCGCAGGCCGGCGTTGAGCGCGCTCGTCTTGAGTACGAATCGCAGATCGGCGGCGTCAATACGGTGGTCGCGAGCGCGCAGGCAGCCTTGGCACAGGGCCGGGCCAACCTGAGCTCGTCGATCGCGAACGTGAAGGCCGCCAAAGGCCAGCTCGCGCTCGCGCACTACTACTTGGACAACACCACGATCGTGGCGCCCGCGGACGGCCACATGATCAACGTGCAGGTCCGGCCGGGGATGGTTTCTGGTATCGTGCGGGTCGGCGGCATCGCGACGTTCGTCGTCGATGCGGATCGCTATCTCCTTGCCACCTTCAACCAAGAAGTCCTCAAGTATGTCAAGGCGGGCCAACCGGTCGAGGTCGCGCTCAATCTGTATCCTGGACAGATCTTCACGGCGAAAGTCGGCAGCATCTGGTACGCCAACGGCCAAGGGCAATATCTGCCGAGCGATGTCATTCCTACATTCTCTCCCGCGAACCCGAACCTGCCGCAAAACCAGTTCGCTGTGCAGATCTTCATGGACCAGCCGACCAAGGACGAGCCTGCCCCTGCCGGGTTCCCCATCGGCGCGCAAGGCGTGGCAGCGGTGTATGCGCAGAGCAGCGGCCCCTGGGCGGCTCTGCGCAAGATCGACATCAGGACGAAGACATGGCTCAACTGGTTGTATCCGATCCCGTTCTGATGGCGGGCGCACCTTTGACGTGATGCCATGAAACTCGCCATCGCGACGTTCGCGCTTCTCCAGCTACTTTCGACTTGTTCTGGACCTGCGTACGTGCGGCCTGACGCCTCCATGCCGCCGGCGTATCGGGACCAGACCCAATCGCAGACGATGCCGCCGATGGGAGCGCTCGGCTGGTGGGAGATATTCAAGGACCCGGAGTTGCAGACGCTGTTGCGGACCGCGGTGGCGCAGAACTACGACGTGCGCATCGCGATGCAACGCGTGCAGCAGGCGCAGGCGCAGCTGACGATCGTCAGCGGCAACCGATATCCACAGATCAACGCGGTTGCAAGCGCGCAGTACTCCAAGACGGACGGACCCGAAAACGCGTTCATCCCGCGCGAAGAGTTCATCCCTGTGGCGCTGCTGACGCTGCAGTACGAGGTCGATCTCTTCGGCAAGGTGCACAGCGAGACGGCATCGGCTGCCGCACAGGTGCTGCAGTCGGAGTTCGCGCGCGAGACGGTGACGGCGAGCGTCGTCAAATCGGTCGCGAGTCTCTATTTCCAATTGCGCGAGCTCGATGTGGAGTTCGCCATCTCCCAAGAGGCGCTGCGGTCGCGCAACCAGAGCCTGAAGATCGTGCTGGAGCGATACCATGCAGGCAAGAACGGCCTCCAGGACGTCGCGCAGGCCCAGGAACTCGTCGCGGAGGTCACCGCGTCGATCCTCCTGATTCAGCGAGACGCGGCGACCGTCGAGGACGCGCTCAGCATCCTGTTGGGCAACTACCCTGGCTCGATCCCCCGCGGGCTGCCGCTGCAATCGCAGGTCGCGATGCCGGCCGTGCCCTCGGCGGGCCTGCCATCGGCGCTGCTCGAGCAACGCCCAGACATCCGAGCATCCGAGGAGAACCTCATCGCCGCGAACGCGCAGATCGGGGTTGCGCGCGCATTGCTCTTCCCTCAGTTCACGATCGGCGCGGCCGCGGGCGCAGGCACCGCGCAGATCAACGGCGTCAACTATCCCGAGAGCGCGATTTCGATCCTGCCGCAGATCGTGCAGCAGGTGTTCAACACCGGCGCAGCTCACGCCAATGTGACGAAATCGCAGGCCGCGAAAGAGCAGGCGGTCCTCGAATACGTCCAGTCGATCCATCAAGGCGTGGGCGATGTCGCAGACGCGCTAATCGCCTACGATCTCAATCGGAAATACGCCGTGGCGCAGGCGGCGAACAGTGCGGCTGCGCTGAAGTCGCTGCAGCTCGCGAATATCAGGTACGTGAACGGCCAGACCTCGTATCTCGAGGTGCTGGACAGCGAGTCGCGCGCATACGAGGCTGAGATCGCGCAGTCCCAGGGCGAATTGGCCGAGCGGCTTGCTCTGGTCCAGCTCTACCATGCGACGGGGGGCGGCTGGCAGCCGGAGCCGGTCGCAGCCGAGCCCTCGCCGAGTCCATAGGACAAGGCGTCTTCACGAGGTGAACCTAGGCACGTGGAACGGAAAGCACCGTGATGACCGTCGCTGACCTGTTGCCTTCATGGAACGAGGGGCCCGCGAAGGCGGCAATCGTAGATTTTGTGCAGAGGGCGACCGACAAGGCGAGCCCCGATTTCGTGCGGGAAGAAGACCGCTTCGCGACCTTCGATCAGGATGGCACGCTGTGGGTCGAGCACCCGATGTACACGCAACTCGTCTTCGCGCTCGATCGGGTTGTGGCGCTGGCGCCACAGCATCCTGAGTGGAAGAACACCGAGCCGTTCAAGTCGGTGCTCGCGGGCGACAAGGCCGCGCTGTCGAAATTCACCATGAAAGATCTAGAGGCGATCGTGATGACGACGCATGCCGGAGTGACGACCGAGGCGTTTGCCGAGATCGTCGCCGATTGGATCGCGAAAGCGAGAGATCCGCGCTGGGGAAGGCCATACACGGAGCTCACCTACCAGCCCATGCTGGAGGTGATGAACTATCTGCGTGCCAGCGGTTTCCGAGTGTATCTCGTCACCGGCGGAGGCCAAGCGTTTGTGCGCGCGTTCGCGCAAAAGGTGTATGGAGTACCCCCAGAGCACGTCATCGGCTCTGCGGCCAAGACTGAATATGTGTCAGATTCAGAGGGCCGCGGCGTCCTCATGAAGCAGCCTGATATTCTTCTCTTTAACGACGTCGCTGCCAAGCCCGAAGATATCTACCTCTTTCTCGGTCGCCGTCCGCACGCGGCGTTCGGGAACTCGACGGGTGATCAGGCGATGCTCGAGTATACGAGCGGGAATCGCGGCGCGCGCCTCATGATGCTCGTCTTCCATGACGACGCGGCGCGGGAGTATCTCTACGGGCCGGCGACCGGGCTGCCCGACACGCCGTTCGGCACCTTCACTCAAGCGCTGTATGACGACGCGAAGGCCAAGGGCTGGATCGTCATCAGTATGAAAAACGACTGGAAGCGCCTCTTCGCCTTCGAGGCTTCGACATCAGGGAGAACATCATGAAGCGAATCAAGGGTTTACCCAGTCGTCCAAGCGGCCGCCCCGGCGCAATGGCGCGCCAAGAGTTCTTGGCGTTCGGCGGCGCGCTGCTCGCAACCGTCGGGCTCACCGGCGAAGCGGGCTCCGATCCGCTGCCGTCCTGGAACGATGGCGCGGCGAAGCAGGCGATCCTCGAATTCGTGCGCGTCACCACGGACAGCTCCAATCCCAAGTACGTCGCGCCCTCACAACGCGTCGCCACCTTTGATCAAGACGGCACCATGTGGGTTGAGCACCCGATATATACGCAAGTCGTGTTCGCGTTCGATCGGGTCATCGCGCTGGCGCCGCAGCATCCGGAGTGGAAAACCACAGAGCCGTTCAAGTCGGTGCTCTCTGGCGACAAAGCTGCGATGGCCAAGTTCACCGTGAAGGATTTCGAAGCGATCGTCTTTGCCACCCACACTGGGATGTCTGTGAATGCATTCAGCGCCATAGCAGCGGATTGGATCGGCACAGCGAAGCAGCCCCGCTGGAACCATCTGTACACCGACCTTGTCTACCTGCCGATGCTTGAGGTGATGCGCTACCTGCGTGCCAACGGCTATATGACCTACATCGTGACCGGAGGCGGTCAAGATTTCGTCCGCGCCTATAGCGATCGCGTGTACGGCATCCCATCCCGGCAAATCATCGGGTCCGCGGTCGAGACGCAATACACCTACGGCAAGAACGGACAGACGGTCTTGATGCGGGCGCCGAAGCTGGAGCTAAACGACAACATGTCGGGCAAAGCCGAGGATATCTATCTGTTCATCGGAGGCCCGCCGCAAGCGGCGTTCGGCAACTCGACCGGTGATCAGCAGATGCTCGAGTACACGCAGTCAGGGGGCGGGGCGTGCTTGATGATGCTCGTGTTGCATGACGATGCACAACGCGAATATGCCTACGGCCCGGCCACGGGCCTGCCGGATACGAAGGTCGGCACGTTTACCCAGGCGCTCTATGATGAGGCGAAGGCCCGAAAGTGGTCCGTCATCAGCATGAAGCAGGACTGGAAACGCCTCTTCGCCTTCGGGTCGTAGATCTGGCATCACCACTTTTTCTCACGGGCTTCATACGCGAAGGAGAGAGCCGGCACTATCCTATAGGAAATGGATGAACGGACTCTATCGCGATTTCATGTGATGGCGAAACCGGCAGGGGCGATTTGCAACCTTGATTGTTCCTACTGCTTTTTTCTAGACAAAGAACAACTCTATCCGGGGAGCCGGTTCCGGATGGACGACGCTATGCTCGAGACCTACATCCGGCAGTTGATCGAAGGGCACCGCAGCAACCACGTGACCGTGGCGTGGCAAGGCGGTGAGCCGACGATCATGGGCGTCGATTTCTATCGCCGTGCGATTGCATTCCAGAACAAACACAAAAAGCCGGGCATGGTGTTCGAGAACACGCTGCAGACGAACGGCACCTTGCTGACCGACGAATGGTGCGAGTTCTTCAAGGCCAACAACTACCTCATCGGCATCAGCATCGATGGACCGCGTGAGCTTCACGACACCAATCGTGTTGATAAGGGCGGGCGTGGGACGTTCGACAACGTGATGCGCGGCCTACGGCTGCTTCAAAAGCACGGCGTCGAGTACAACATCCTGACCACGGTCAATCGCGTGAACGGCGATCACCCGCTCGAGGTGTATCGCTTCTTGCGCGACGAGGCCCGGACGACATGGATCCAGTTCATCCCGGTCATCGAGCGCGTGAACGACGATGGACGGACGCTGTATCAACAAGGATCGAAGGTCTCGGAGCGATCCGTGCTGCCCAAACAGCTGGGCGACTTCCTCAGCGCGGTCTTTGACGAGTGGGTGCGCTACGACGTGGGGAAGGTCTTCGTGCAGACGTTTGAGGCAGCTGCAAGAAGCTGGCTAGGATTGCCATCCGGCATGTGTGTGTTCGATGCGACTTGCGGAGCCGGGCTCGCGCTGGAGCACAATGGCGATCTCTACTCTTGTGATCATTTCGTCGAACCGAAATACTTGCTCGGCAATATCGGCGAACGCCCGATGAGGGAGATGGTCAATTCAGATTTTCAGCGTGATTTCGGGCGTGCGAAGCTGGAATCGCTTCCGAAATATTGCCGAGAATGCGACGTGCGTTTCGCCTGTCACGGCGAATGTCCGAAGAATCGCTTCATCACCACCCCGGATGGCGAGCAAGGCCTGAATTACCTGTGCGAAGGCTACAAAGCGTTCTTCCATCACATCGATAGACCGATGCGGCTCATCGGCGAGTTCCTGAAGCGAGGACAAGAAGCCAAAGGCGTCATGCCTCTGCTCGCCGCCGAGCACACACGCGATCGCGCATCGGCATTCGCGAAGGCCGGCCGCAATGAGCTTTGCCCTTGCGGAAGCTCCAGAAAGTATAAGAAATGCCACGGCGCAAACGCCGTCGCCGCGAAAACGAACTGAGGGTATCTCGAGGGCGACGTTGCCCCGTGGGAGTTGACAGCGGTTCTTCCTACGTATCACCTACCCCGGCGTAAAGTGGAGGATATGAGCCGCGGTTTCGCAACAGAACACCCTCTGGGTGGTCGAGTCCACCACGTCAAGGCGAAATAGAGAGCTGGAGAACATGAGAACGACCATAGGGCGCGTCCTCATCGCGCTGTTGCTGCTCGGGCCGGCCGTTTTCGGTTTGGCCCACCAAGCCACGGCAGCGCAGCCCACGCCGCGGCCGACCGCGACCCCGCCTCCGTTGGAGCCAAGGGCGCTGGACATCCTCAAAGCGAGCAGCGCGCGGCTGGCGGCGGCCAAGAGCATGTCGTTCGCCGCCCTGGAGATCTTCGAGCAGCCCAGCCGCCAGGGGCACCCACTGGCATCCTCGACCCAGTATCAAGTGACGCTCGTGCGCCCTGATAAGCTGCGCATCATCATGCCTGGAGACGGGTCGCCTCGCGAATACTACTACGACGGAAAGACGGTCACCGGGTACTTTCCGACGGAAAACCTGGCCGCCGTCTCGCCGGCTCCCGCGACGATTGACACTATGCTCGAAGCGGCCTACAAGCTTTCGGGGACCTATTTCCCGTTCACGGACGTCATCGTCACCGATCCATACACGGATCTCTCGCCGGGTCTCAAACTTGCTTATTACGTCGGTCAATCGAAGGTGGTCGGTGGGACGACGACCGATGTGGTCGCGTACGTCGCGTTCGGAGTCTTCGAGCAGGTGTGGATCGGCGCGGATGACAAGCTGCCGCGTCTCGTGCGCGCGGTATATCTGAATGATCCGGCGCAGTTGCGCCACGAGCTTGCGTTCTCCGACTGGCAGATCGACCCGGTCGTGGGAGCCGACGCGTTCAGCTCAGGCGCAGCCGCTAACGCAAAACGTATCCCATTCAAGCATCCGTGGCCCGGGCCCACGCCGGCACCGAAGAAGAATTCCTAGAAAGAGATCTCAAGAGGATATGATGATGTTGAAGAAGATCGCCATAGGAGCACTCGGACTCGCGCTGGGCGCGTTGCAGTGCAGCCCCGCGTTCGCCTACGCTCATGCCAACGCGTACGGGGGCAGCACGTCGCACAGCTACGACTCGACGTCGCATACGAACGCCTACGGCGGCCACACGTCGGGCTCGTACGGCAACGGTGCGACGCATACGAACACGTACGGCGGCACCACCTCGGGCAAGTACGGGAGCGGAGCCACGCACTCGAATGTCTACGGGGGCACGACGTCAGGGCAGTACGGCAACGGTGCGACGCACACGAACACGTACGGCGGCACCACCTCGGCGACGTACAACAGCGCGTACCACACGGGCGGCTACTACGGCTATCCCCCGCCGCCCCCGGTATACGCCGCCGGCTGCTACAATTGTTATTCGAGTTGTGCCGGCTGCATCGCCGGCGCTGCGGTCGCGGGAGCGGCAGTCGCGTATTCGATCGGCGAAAGGACGGCCACGGTGCCGGCAACGGGTTGCGCCGCTCAAGTCGTGTCGGGTGTGACGTATACTGTCTGCGGTACCACATGGTTCCAGCCTGCGTACGGAGCCAACGGACTCTACTACACGGTCGTCACCGCTCCGTAACTCGGAAAGAGAACACTTGATGAGCAAGTTCCGACACGCTGCGGTCGGCGTGCTGAGCCTGGTCGCCGTTTCGATCTCGCCGGTGCTGGCCGACAACGCTTCGCTCCAGGCCAAGCTGGCGCAGATCAAAGCCTCCATCAGCGCGAATCAGCAACGCCTCGCGCAGTACACCTGGCAACAGACCGAGACGATCTCGGTCAGAGGCGACGTCAAGGATCAAGAGCAGTACCAGGTGCAGATCGGTCCGGACGGCAAGCCGCAGAAGTCTTTGGAGTCCGCGCCCCCGCCGGCCGGGCGTCCGCACGGAATCAAGCACCACATCGAGCAGAACTACGCTGACTATGCCAAACAGATCGGCGCGCTCGCGCAAAGTTATGCGCAGCCAGATCCTGGCAAACTGCAATCGCTGTACCAACAGGGTCAGGTCGTCCTAGGATCCGGTGGCGCCGCGAACACGGTCTCCCTTATCATCCACAACTACGTCAAGTCGGGCGACTCGGTGACCTTGGTGTTCAACCGCGCGCAAGAAGCGATCGTCAGCCTGAATGTCTCGACGTATCTAAGCGGCCCCTCGGACGGCGTGACGATTGCCGCTGCGTTCGGGCAGCTTGGCGATGGCACCAACTACGTTGCGAACCTCACCGTTAACGGTTCCAGCAAATCGTTGACCGTTCAGGACGTGAACTCGAATTTCCAGAAGCGCTAGGGAGCGCTTGAAGGACCGATAGCGGTTTGCTATAATGCTTGAGTTGCCCGGGTCCGGGCGGTCGGCATTCCCCGATAGCTCAGCTGGTAGAGCGTCTGACTGTTAATCAGAATGTCGTTAGTTCGGGTCCAACTCGGGGAGCATCGATTCCACAAGCGAAGGTGCCGATTCCGTAAAGGATCGGCGCCTTTGTTTAGGTCGAGTCCGCTCTCATCTCGGCAGGTCGGGTTTCGCGCACAGTTGAATTGCCGTCGCTCTAATCGAGAAGGCAAAAGGATGTTTCATGACGGGGAGTATTTCATGCGATCTTGGCGCCGTTCGCTACTCCTTGGGATAGCACTGTTCTTGCTGCCCGTCGCTGCTCTTGCCGAGGGCGAGCTGCGCGCAGTCTCCCCCGATGGTTCGCAGAAAGTCTTCCCGGGTCTCAGGGTTGTCAACGCGGCGTCCGCGGTCTACTTCGTAGACAACGCCGCCCATCAGATGCTGATCGTGGTAAAGACTGCGTGTTCTAAGAAGGGTGAACTTCAGGTGTGCACCGGGACCGGGGTCGCCTGGGACCGATACGGTGTCCGCACCGACCTCGATGCGTCGAGCGTTATGCTGTACTACAATGGAACCGAAAAGTCCGTCGGCATAGAGAATTCGCCTTACACCCTCACGCCGAACACGCTCAAGCTCGATATCGTCACCGTGAAGGGAACGCACATTTCGGGCGTCGGCTTCGTCGACTCGACGAGCCTTCCTTAGGAGAACGTCGATATGGCACATACGCTCGGCACCAGAACGCAAAGCCTGGCCGCGATTCTGGCGTTGGCCCTCGTCGCGCCACCCGCCGTGGTGTGGGGCTACGCTCGTGGAGGCGGTGGGGGCGGTTATCACTCCCCCTATAGCGGGCATGCTACCACGAGCGGCGCGGATTTTTCCGGCGATTCGGCCGCCGATCATACCTCCGCGAGCCACTACGACGACTCTGCCGATTACAGCCATAGTTACAACGGCAGCAACTCCGCCGGTGCGTACAATAAGAACACCGGTAACGGCGCGACGTACAACAAGAACACCGGCACCACCACGACCTACAACAAAAACACGAACACCGTGAACCAGTACCACACCAACACCGGTTACAACAACAACTACAATCACAACTACAGCGGCTATAGCAACTACCATTACAACGGCTCCAACTACTATGTGACCAACCCCCACGGCTATAGCACCTGGGGATGGCACGGGGGTACCGTCTGGTATCCGACGTCGAGCTATTGGGGCGGGGGATTCTGGGGCGCTTTTGCCGTTGGCGCGGTCGTTGCGGGGACGACGGCCGCGATCATCGCCGCGAGCCAGCCATCGTATCCCACGACGTACGTTGTCGTACAAAGCAGCCCCGGTTACACTCTTCTTTCAAGCTATGGTCTGCGTCAGGTGCCGTGCGGCCCGAATCTCGTCGTCATAAACTACTCTGGGAGCGTCATTTGCGCTGCGCCGAACGCAACGGTCGCCCCTGGCAACTATTCGGTCAACATCGGGACGCTCACCCTCGTTTCCACGTAAGTCGATATGAGCGACGATTCGGCTAAGCATGGTGCTGCGCGCTTTGAGGTGCGGGTCACCTCCGACAGTCATTTCGCATGGGTGCGCACGCGCATGGCGCTGGAGCGAACGCAGATGTCGTGGGTTCGAACCGGCACCTCGCTGATCGCGTTCGGCTTTACCATCTATCAGGTTCTCGACAAGCTGCCCCAGCCGAATCATGCTGTCCATCCCTACGCGGCGCGCGATCTCGGTCTAGTCCTCATTGGCACCGGAATCCTTGCCATGTTCCTGGCTGTGTTTGACTATCGCTCGATCAGCGACTACTTGTGGAGCCCGGAGTTCAAGGCGATTGCGGCTGAAAGACGGCAACATTCTCGCGTGTTGCCGGTCACGCTGATCGTCCTTGTCGTCGGCGTTCTCGCGTTTATAGCCGTCGTGCTTCGAGCTCCATAAGCCCCGCAACAAAAGCCATTCAGTGAGGAGAGCATATGAAGTGGACGTTCGAACCAGGCCATAGCGCTGCCGAGTTCCGCGCGCGCCACATGATGGTCACGTGGGTGCGCGGCTCGTTCAAGAACATGCACGGAAGCCTCGATTTTGATCCTGCGAGCCCGCGCGCGCTCGCGGTCGAGGCGACCATCGATACATCGGGATGTTGGACCGGAGAGCCGACGCGCGACAACCACCTCCGAAGCCCGGATTTCCTCAGTTGCGAGCGCTTTCCGCAGATCCGTTTCAAGGGCACCGGCGTCGCGGAGGTCGGCCCGGCCGACTATCGAGTGACAGGCGACTTGACCATACGAGACGTCACCAAGTCGGTGACGTTGAACATCCGCTACCTCGGCATGTGGCAGACGCCGTGGTGGGAGGACGGCGTGGACAAAGGTCCCAAGACGCGCGCCGGATTCACTGGGCATACGCGCATCGACCGCTACGATTTCGGCGTCGCGTGGAACGACAAACTGCCAGACGGAGGCGTGGTGGTAAGCCCGCAGATCGACGTCGTTCTCGACGTCGAGGCCGTAGCCGATTAGCTCATGAAATACCGAGTTCTCGGCCAGACCGGCGAGCGGGTCTCGATGGTCGGCGTCGGCGGCTTCCACCTCAGCAAGCCAGATGACCCGCACTTGGCGATCCGCATCGTGCGCACGGCGCTGGATAACGGCATCAACTTCCTGGACAACAGCTGGGACTATGGCGAGGGCGAGAGCGAGCGGCGCATGGGTCAGGCCTTACGCGACGGCTATCGAGACAAGGCGTTCCTGATGACCAAGATCGATAGTCGCAGCGCCAAAGGCGCCGCTCGGCAGCTCGAGGAGTCGTTGCAGCGCCTGCAGACCGATCACGTCGACCTCTTGCAGTTCCACGAAGTGATCCGCATGGAAGAGCCCGAGCGCATCTTCGCGCCAGGTGGCGCGCTCGAAGCCGTGCTTAGGGCGCGCGAGCAAGGCAAAACACGCTACATCGGGTTCACCGGTCACAAGAGTCCCGAGATCCACAGACATATGCTCGAGGTTGCGGACCAGCATGACTTCCGTTTCGATACGCTACAGATGCCGCTCAACGTCATGGACGCGCACTTTCACAGCTTCGAGCACATGGTGCTTCCCACAGCGGTGCGCAAGCAAATGGGGGTGCTCGGCATGAAATCGATGGGCGATCCGTTCGTGCTGCACAGCAGTGGCCTCAGTGCGCAGGAGTGCCTGCGCTACGCAATGAGCCTGCCGGTCAGCGTGACGATCACCGGGATGGATTCCATGGCGATCCTGCAGCAGGCTCTTGATATGGTCGAAACGTTCACACCGTTGACGCCGCACGAACGTGTGGCGCTCTTGGCAAGAACCGCGAAGGCTGCCGAGAATGGAGCATCGGAGCGCTACAAAGTCAGCCAGCATTTCGATAGCACCGAGTTGCATCCCGAGTGGCTCTCATGATCGCTGCTGCAGTGCTCTCGGCGGCGCTCGCCGTCATCGCGAACCAACCGATTCAGCACGTCATAATCGTCATTCAAGAGAACCGAAGCGTTGATAACCTCTTCAACGGCTTTCCCGGCGCAGATACGGTGCAATCCGGCAAGCGCCACGATGGCTCCGTCGTCCGGCTGCATGCGGTCAGCCTCAATGACCCGGTCGACGTCGATCACGCGCGTCAGACGTTCCTCAATTCGTACGATGGCGGGAAGATGGATGGCTTTAACACGATCGGCACCTTGCCGAAACGAGATGGCGACTACCCCTATGCGTTTGTGCCTCGCAGCGAAACGCAGCCTTACTGGACGCTGGCTCGTAACTTCACGTTCGCCGACGAGACGTTCGAATCGGTCGGCGGCCCGAGCTTTCCCGCTCACCAATACCTGATCTCCGGCGAGTCGGGCACGGCGGTCGATAATCCCACCCGAACGGCGAAAGATGTCTTTTGGTGGGGATGCGATTCGCCCAAAGGCGTGACCGTCGCGCTGCTCGGTCCAAATGGCGCGGATGGGCAAAGGGTTTTTCCCTGCTTCGATTATCCGACGCTCGCCGATGTGCTCGATCAGCATCACGTGACCTGGCGCTCGTATGCTCCGACATCCGACGACCTGGGCTCCATCTGGTCGGCCTTTGATGCCATCAAGCATATCCGGTACGGGGCCGATTGGAGCACGAACGTCATCACGCCTCAGACGCAAGTGCTCACGGACATCGCCGCGGGAACGCTCCCCGCCGTCTCGTGGGTGACCCCCGATTTTCGCAGTTCGGATCACTCGCAGTATGGTATCGGCGGCCGCGAGCTGGCCGCGCGTACCGACCTTGGCCCGCAGTGGGTCGCATCCATCGCGAATGCGCTCGGCCACAGCAAGCTTTGGAATACGACCGTGCTCATCGTGGTCTGGGACGATTGGGGAGGATGGTACGATCATGTCGCACCGCCCCAGCTGGACGCGATGGGTTTGGGGTTTCGCGTGCCTATGATCGTAATCTCGCCGTATGCGAAACGGGGATACGTATCGCACCATCGCCATGAATTCGGCAGCATTCTCAAATTCACCGAGAAGGTCTTCGGATTGCCCGAGATCGGAACCACCGACACCCGCGCGGACGATTTGTCGGATTGCTTCGATTTTGCACAAACGCCCGGTGCATACGTCACCGTCCAAACGGCGGTCACCGACGCGGACCTCGTCGCGATGCCACCGTCGAACGTACCGCCCGATTCATACTAGTACTGATACCGGGACGGTCGCTGCCTCGTCTGACCAGAACTGAAGGCGCTCTCGATGGCTTATGAAAACAGCAAGACCGCGGACCAAGATTCACCCCAACCGATCCGAGGCGACTTCGGCGCATCGATCATGGGTCCGCGCAACATACCGCTGGAGCGCGAAAATCCCGACCAGCTAGCCTCCCCGTACACCGACTCCAAGACGCTTCCCAACCTCAAGTTTTCTTTCGCCACCGCGCGTAACCGCCTCCTCACGGGCGGTTGGGCGCGCGAGGTGACAGTGCGGGAGCTGCCGGTGGCTACAGAGCTTGCCGGCGTCAACATGCGCCTGAAACCTGGGGGCATCCGCGAGATGCACTGGCACAAGGAAGCCGAGTGGGCGTACATGCTCGCCGGACGCGCTCGGATCACGGCTGTTGACGAGCTGGGCCGCACTTTCATCGACGACGTCTGTGAGGGAGACCTGTGGAACTTCCCTTCAGCTATTCCTCATTCGATCCAGGGCTTGGAGGAGGGATGCGAATTCTTGCTGGTGTTCGACAACGGCGCTTTCTCGGAGAACCAGACCTTCCTGATCACCGACCTATTCAAGCACACGCCGCGCGACGTGCTGGCCAAGAACTTCGGCGTTCCGCAGGCGGCGTTCGCCAACATCCCACTCGATATCGAGCACGAGCGCTACATCTTCACCGGCAAGGTTCCCGGTCCGATGGCCGCGGACGTCGTCCAGTCGGGGGCGGGCATCGTGCCTCACACCTTCAGCCACCACATGATGGCCCAAGAACCGATCAAAGCGGCGGGAGGCTGGGTGCGTATCACCGACTCCACAAATTTCCCCGCTGCGACCACCATCGCGGCGGCGCTGGTGAACGTCGAGCCCGGTGGGATGCGCGAGTTGCACCGGCACCCGCACGACGAGTGGCAGTATTACATCTCAGGGCGCGGGCGCATGACCGTGTTCGCCTCGGCCGAGACGGCGCGGACCTTCAACTACGAGGCGGGCGACGTGGGCTACGTGCCGTTTTCGATGGCGCACTACGTCCAGAACCTGGGCGATGAGCCGCTGCGCTACCTGGAGATCTTCCGCAGCGCACGCTTCGTCGACCTGTCGCTGAACCAGTGGATGGCGCTGACGCCGCCCGAGCTGGTGCAGGCTCACCTGAACCTGGATGCGCAAACGATGGCCGCCTTGCGCAAAGACAAGCCCATCATCGTGCGCTAACGGTAAGATCAGAAGGAGCGGACTGTGAGCACAACAATGCCGGAGCAGGAAGGATGTCTGCGCGGTAAGGTCGCCGTGGTCACTGGCGCCGCTCGCGGGATCGGCCGCGCGGTGGCCGTCGCCTTTGCTCGCCAAGGCGCGGACGTAATCGGTCTTGATATCTGCGCGACGGTGGATCCGCGTTCAGGCGTTCAACCATCAACCCCAGAGGACTTGGAAGAAACCGGACGACTGATCCGGACATCTGCCCGCCGCTGGCTGGGCATCAGGCTCGACCAGCGTGACCTACCCGCGCTGCGAGCGGCTGGCCTACAAGCCGAGCGTGAGTTCGGCGGCATCGATATCCTGTTCGCCAACGCCGGCACCCAGAGCTTCTATCCGCTGCTCGAGATGGAGGATTCGGATTGGCAGATCACCATCGATGTCAACCTTACAGGTACGGCGAACGCCATCCGGGCATTCGCGCCGCATATCGTGAAGCGCGGCGGCGGACGCATTATCGTGACCTCTTCGACCCAAGGACGGCACGGCACGAAGTTCGGGGCCGCCTATTCAGCGTCGAAATGGGGGATTATCGGCTTGATGAAGTCCGCGGCGTTGGAATTCGGTAGATACAACATCACGGTAAACGCTCTCGTCCCCGGTCTGATCGACACGCCGCTGACGCGCCACAAGGAGCGTCTCGCTCAAGTGCTCGAGGACGCCGGCAAATCCCCTACAGGTACCCCGGCAGACGAAAAAGAGGCTCGGGAGATTCTTACGACCAGAACGCCGCTCGGGGTGCCCTGGATCGAGCCCGCCGATCTTGCGCCCGTGGTGGCCTTCCTTGCCTCAGACGCAGCTCGTATGGTCTCAGGCGCGACCTACGACGTGACGGGCGGCGACAGCGCCCACAATACGGCGTGATCACATGAGATACGCTCAGATTGCGGACGGAGCGACGAAGACGTACGCATTAGTCCTCGCGACAGACGACGAAGCCGTCTCCGAGATCACGGCCTTCGCCAAACTCGAGAACGTGACGGCGGCGCGCCTTACGGGAATCGGCGGATTCTCGCAGGCGACTCTCGGCTACTTCGACCGCGATAAGAAACAATACCAACCGTTTCCGGTCCCCGAGCAAGTTGAAGTGCTTTCGCTCGTCGGCGATATCGCGTTGCGGGATGGTGCACCGCTGCTGCACGCCCATGCGCTGGTAGGACACCGCGATGGCTCCGTCACCGGCGGCCACCTCATCATGGGCCGCGTGTGGCCAACGCTTGAGCTCTTTGTCGACGTCTATTCGTACCGGTTGCAAAAGCTGCCGGACGCCGACGTCGGAATCGCGATACTTGACTTAAGCGTCTAATGGGGCATATTAGCGGACCGTCGGCACCCGGCACCACGCGCCTACTAGCGCGAGCCACGGCACGACCGTGTTCGATGCCGCAACTTCTGCTTGGAGCCGGTCTTGAAGCGTATCCATATCCCCCAGTCGTTCGAAGGAAAGATCGAGTTTCTCGATGACTGGCTTCTTGCTGCAGAGGGCATCGTAGACCCAGCGCGTGAAGTCCGGATCGCCGCCCAAAACCATTTCCAAACACATGCGTGGCTTGGGAAGCCCGGCATCCTGAAAAGCCTTGTGCAACGCGAGCCCTTGCTCCGTGTTCACACCCCATTGCTTGGCGCTTTCGTGCATGACGGAAACGCAGGCAGACATAAAGAGGCAAGTGCGCGGAGAATAGGACAAATGGACCCCAGGAGTTCTCCTGAAAGGCGACGGCTCCGCCGGGCCGCACTAGCGCGGACACCGAACGCAGAACCGCCACTGGGTCGGGAAGAAACTGGAGGATGAACCGGCCGACGGCTGCATCGAAAAGGGTCTCGCTGGAGAATCGCGTGACATCGCCCTCCACAAAGCGCACATTGTGCAAGCCGGCTTCGGAGGCGTCGGTGATCGGCGCGAGGCGCGCCGCCTGTCGAATGAGACGCTCGTGCTCTCCGTCTGTGTTGCCTAGCAAATACTCAGACATGCACGCAGTCTCGTTCGCACCAACTCATTAGTTGAGGAGGCTCTCCCAATTCGGGGGAACGCGTCCTGCGGGGCCGGGCACCGGTTGGCTCGACGGATGAGAGTGGGGAGCGGGCAGAGGCGGCGCCTCAAAAAACTCGTTGGTTCGGTAATCATAGAACCAGTGTTCTCCGGGCTCGAAGCTCGCGATGACCGGATGGCCCGTCGCGCTGTTATGTTTGGAAGCGTGCTGGTTCGGCGATTGATCGCAGCAGCCGATGTGTCCACACTCGGCGCATCGGCGCAGATGAAACCACCAGCTGTCCGTCGCCGAACACTCGACGCACCCCGTGCCGGTCGGTTTCGCGCTTAGATCGATACCGCTTCGCTCAGGTTTCACCGTGGGCTCCTATGGTAAGAGAACCAACCTGCCGCCATCTGTGAAGAGGATGACGAGCAGCATCGAGATCAGCGTCGTGTCGTATGACCAGCCGTATCCGTCGCTGCCCCAAAACCCGGTCTTCCAAACGAATATCTTCTTTTGGATCGCGCCGAGCATGACCAGAATCAGTCCGATGGCGGCAAGCTGTTGAAGCACGCCCAAGATCACACCGGCTCCGCCCGCGAGCTCGGCCACGGCGAGGAAAATCGTGAAGGTTTTCGGCAGCCCGATGCTTTTGGCGCGCGAGTCCGGATCTTTGAGATCGTTGTACCCGCTGTTGATGTAGATCGCGCCGGCCATGACTCGAAGAAAGAGCAGGCCGTAATCGGTCAGCTGAGCGAGATGAAACATGCCGAACAGCTATGCGTCCCTTTTTCGACGATTGGATTCTCCACCGCGGCGAGGACGCCGCGGTGGAGAACCACCACGCCTTCTAATTGGCGACTAGAGTCTTCGCTTTCGTGGTCGCGAACTGCAGAAGGTCTGCGTTGAGTTTGTCCTTCATCGTTGAAGGCAAGCCGTGCGGCCCGCCCTTGTAGATCTTAAGCTCCGCGCCCTTGATCAGTTTCGAGGACAGCATCGCCGAAGCTGCGATGGGAACGATCTGATCGTCGTCTCCATGGACGATGAGCGTGGGGACGTCGATCTGCTTGCAATCTTCGGTGAAATCGGTTTCAGAGAAGACCTTGATGCAGTCGTATGCGCCCGGGTACCCGCACAGCATCCCCTGCAACCAAAATGAGTCGCGCAGACCTTGCGAGACCTTGGAGTCAGGTCTGTTGGCGCCGTAGAACGGCGCGCTGAGGTCTTTCCAGAACTGCGAGCGGTCGGCTTGGACACCGGCGCGGATGGCGTCGAAGGCCTCGATCGGGGTGCCGGCCGGATTGGTCGAAGTCTTGAGCATCAGGGGCGGTATGCCGTCGACGATGACCAGGCCGGCCGCGCGCCTGCTCTTACCATGACGAGCGACAAAGCGGGTGGCCTCGCCGCCGCCGGTCGAGTGACCGACGTGGATCGCGTCTTTGATGTCTAGTTTTTCCATGAGCTGGTTGAGGTCGTCGACGTAGGTGTCCATGTCGTTGCCGTTCCATGGCTGGCCTGATCGGCCGTGGCCGCGACGGTCATGGGAGATGCAGCGAAATCCATGGGAGGACAGGAAGAACATTTGGTCTTCCCATGCGTCGGCGCTCAACGGCCAGCCGTGGCTGAAGACGATAGGTTGGCCTGTTCCCCAGTCCTTGTAGTAGATCTCCGTGTGATCGTGCGTCTTAAAGGTGGGCATCACTCACTTCACTTTCAAGCTTGATTGGGGAGCCGGTGTTTGCGGGCTGGCTCGATTTGCGCCGCGCGTGGGGTTCTCATCTAATGGGAAGCACGTAATATCGAGCACGCGTTCGAGCATTCTGGCCTTCAGCACGCGGCGAGCAGGGGTCGCGGCAGCCTCGCGCCGGAATCGGGCCGGACAAAGGAGCACGGTATGGCGCAGCAGCTCGAGCTTGGGCTGGATACGTTCGGCGATGTCACGGCGGGTGCCGGCGGCACGTTGTTGTCGCACGCACAGGTGATACGCAATGTCATCGACGAGGCGGTGCTTGCCGACGGTTTGGGTGTGGACTTCATCGGCGTCGGCGAGCATCACAGGGGCGACTTCGCGATATCATCGCCAGAGGTCGTATTGGCGGGAATCGCAGGACGCACGCGCCGCATCCGTCTCGGTTCGGCCGTCACCGTGCTTAGCTCGGATGATCCAGTCCGCGTGTTCCAGCGCTTCGCCACGCTCGACGCGATCTCGCACGGACGAGCAGAAGTGATTCTCGGACGAGGTTCCTTCACCGAATCGTTCCCGCTGTTCGGCTACGACCTCAGCCAGTACGAGGAGCTGTTCGCGGAGAAGCTCGACCTGTTCGCGGCGCTGATCACCCAGGAGCCGGTGACCTGGCAGGGCAGCACGCGCGCGGCTCTGACCAAGCAGCGCGTCTTTCCGACGATCGAGTCCGGATCGCTCAAGACGTGGATCGGCGTCGGTGGAAGTCCTGAATCCGTGGTCCGCGCGGCTCGCTACCGCTTGCCGATGATGCTCGCGATCATCGGCGGCGAACCCAGACGATTCGCGCCGTACATCGAACTGTATCTCCGCACCCTCGCCAAGCTGGGAGCCGCCTCGCTGCCGATCGGCGTCCACTCGCCCGGTTACGTCGCCGACACTGACGCACACGCCAAAGACGAGCTGTGGCAGCCGTTCAAGGTCATGCGCGACCGGATCGGAGCCGAGCGAGGCTGGGGTCCGCTCAGCCGCGCTGAGTTCGACCAGGAAGCCGAGAGCGGATCGCTTTACTGCGGCTCACCCGAGACGGTCGCGCGCAAGATAGCGGCGACCGCGAAAGCGCTTGGCATCGCACGCTTCGACATGAAGTACAGCGCGGGAACGCTCTCGCACGAGAAGCTGATGCGCTGCGTTGAGCTGTACGGCTCCAAGGTGATACCCCTCGTCCGACAATTGCTCGCCTGAACTGACCTGCTAGGAGGGTACCATGACGACCGAACAAACCATCAACGAACACATCGCGACGTTCGACGACTTGGATTTCAATGTGTTCACAAACCAGAAGTGGGATGAGCTCACCCGTAGCCATTCGAAAGACATTCTCGTGCATTGGCCTGACGGTCACGCGACCAAGGGGATCGAGAAACATATCGAGGATCTCGGCGCGATGTTCGTTTATGCGCCCGATAACCGGATCCGCGTTCACCCGGTCAAGTTCGGCTCAGGTGACTGGACGTGTGTGATCGGCGTGATGGAGGGGACGTTCACCAAACCGATGCCGATAGGCGATGGAAATACGATTGCGCCGACCGGCAAGTCGTACAAGCTGCCGATGTGCACCGTCGGCCACTGGAAAGACGGCGTGATGGATGAGGAATACCTGTTCTGGGACAACCAGACGTTCATGAAACAGATCGGTCTGGCGTAGACATCGACGCAGACGTCATCGTGGTCGGCGCAGGCGCGGCCGGCTTAGCGGCGGCGCGCAGCCTCGCCGCGCACTCGCTACGGGTCACCGTACTGGAAGCGCGCGACCGCGTCGGCGGACGCGTGTGGTGGGTCCCATCGGCCAGGACCGCGGTGCCGGCCGAACTCGGTGCGGAGTTCATCCACGGTCGGGCGCAGGAGAGCATGGCCTTGCTCAAAGACGCCGGGAGCGCGGCGATCGACACCGGCGGCGAGTCGTGGACCTGCGGCGAGGACGGGGTCCTGAGACTCGACGAATCCGGCTTCGTGTCGGCCACGAACATCCTCGCCGAAGCCCGTAACCTCGCCGGCGACGAGAGCGTCGATCGATATCTGAGACGCTTCCAGCGCGATGAATCCTTGCGAGATACGGTTGCAGCGGCGCGCGCATTCGTCGAGGGATTCGAGGCCGCAGATCCCGCGATTGCGAGCGTGCGATCCATCGCGGACGAAGTGCGCTCGGGCGTCGATTACGCGAGTTCGCGTCCCATCAGCGGTTACCGGCCGATCTTCGAGCGCCTGTGCGACGACTGCGCCGGGGCTGGCGTTCAGATAGCTCTGTCGACCGCTGTGAAGCGGGTCTCGTGGCGTCCTGGCGCCGTCGACGTCACCGCAATGGGGCCGCTCGGAACAGCGCAGACGATTCGCGCGCGAGCGGTTCTCGTGACGCTTCCAGCGGGCGTCTTGCGGCATCGCGACGATGACACGGCCGTCCTCTTCGAGCCCGGCCTGCCGGCGGCCAAGCGCGAGGCGCTTGCGAAGATCGAGATGGGCCACGTGGTCCGAGTGGTGCTGTGGTTTCGGACCGCGTTCTGGGAGCGGATCTGCGAAGGGCGTTACTGCGGGGCTGCGTTCTTCCGTTGCCCGACGCAGCCGTTCGCGGGGTATTGGACGCAGGTGCCGGTGCGAAGCGAGATGATCGTGGCGTGGGCAGGCGGTCCGAAGGCGGCCGCGCTGAGCGGCTACTCGCATGAAGAGCTTATCGTGCGCGCGCTCGCCGGATTCGGAGCACTCCTCGGCGAGCCCGAACTCGCGCACAGGGAATTCGAAGCCGGAGTGACGCACGATTGGGGCCGCGACCCGTTCGCGCGCGGCGCGTACAGCTACGTCAGAGTCGGCGGCGGAAACGCCCGCGCGGAGCTCGCAACGCCGGTCGACGACACGCTGTTCTTCGCGGGCGAGGCGACGTCGGATGATGGCCAGGGCGGTACGGTGAACGGGGCGTTACAAACCGGCGAGCGCGCCGCTTCGGAAGTTGCGACCGCGCTCGGAACATCTGGGTGACTAATGGTTGAAAGCACGCCGTCCCTCCTCGCTCCGTGGTCGAACTTCTATATCATGTGCGGCTCGGCGGCCGCCGGCCTGACCGGCTTGATGTTCGTCGTGATCACACTGGTCACCGGCGTGGAGCGCTCCAAGAGGTCGAGCGATGGGATCTCGACGTTCAGCACGCCGACGGTGGTCCATTTCGGTTCCGCTTTGCTGGTTTGCGCGATTCTTAGCGCGCCGTGGCGCGCGCTGGTCCACCCGGCCACGTTGCTTGGCCTCGCCGGTCTGTGCGGCATCCTCTATGTGCTGACTTTGCTGTACCGGACGATGCGGCTGAGCGTGTACACCGCCGATCTCGAGGACTGGGCTTGGTATACGATTCTTCCGCTCATCGCGTACGGCGCCATCCTCGGCGGCGCCATCGTGCTTCCCGCTGCGCCGGTGGACGCGTTGTTCGCACTCGCAGCCGGCGTCCTTTCCCTGATCTTCGTCGGGATCCACAATGCGTGGGACATCGTCACGTACATCGTGATCGGCGGCCACGATGAACCGCCGAGCTCCGGCGCGCGCTAGCGAGCCAGCGCCAGCCGCTGCAGCAATCCCTCGCGCGTGATGAACCCCACGACCGCGCCGGTCCCGTCGACGACCGGAAGCTGATGATATCCGCTCTGCGCGAGCACGCTCAGCGCTTGCATCGAGTCGCTTGCCGGCGCAACGCTCTTGACCTTGTCGGCCGGCGTCATCAGCGCGGACACCGGAGTGTCCGGGCCGCTCGCGTGAACTCGCGCCAGATCCGTCAGCGTGACGATGCCGGCGAATCGTCCATCGGCGACCACGGCGGCAGCCCGCTGCCCGCTGCGCAGCAGCGCCTCGGTCGCCGCGCGCGCGCTCGTATCCGGCGAAAACGGCGGTGGTGGCGCCACCGCGATCGAGCTCGCCGTCAGCCCGTGCAACGCCATGCCCAGCTCGGATTGATACGCCTCGGCCCTTCCGGCTTGCAACAGGAACCATCCGATGAGCACAAACCACAGCCCGCTGAAGAAGCTGACCGTGAACGACATGAAGATGCCAAGCGCGATCATGAGCAGCGCGATGGTCTGGCCGATCGCCACGGCCACGCGGGTCGCGCGCCGGCGATCGCCGGTCGCGCGCCAGATGAGCGAGTGCAGCACTTTACCGCCGTCGAGCGGGTACGCGGGCACCAGATTGAAGATCGCGAGCACGCCGTTCGCCCAGGCGAGGTAGCCGGCGGCAAGGCCCATCGCCGAATGCGCGCCAAGCGCCTGGGCGATCAAGTAGAAGACCCCTGCGAGCACGAGGCTCATGAGCGGGCCGACAAACGCGATCCATCCCTCGCCGCTGGCGCTGTCGAAATCGCCGCCGATCTGGGAGATGCCGCCGAAGATGAACAGCGTGATACGCGTGACCGGCAGCCCGCGCATGCGCGCCACGACTGAGTGCGCCAGCTCGTGCGCGAGCACGCTCGCGAAGAAGAGCAGCGCGGTGAGAATCCCAAGCGCCCATCGGTCGCCTGCAGACAGTCCCGCCGACCGCAACGGTCCGACGTCGCTGCTGAGCATCCACGCGACGAGCACGAAGATGAATAACCAGCTCGGGTCGATGTAGATGTCGATGCCGAAGATGCGGCCAACGCGCATGCCGCTGACTTATAGCGGCGCAGGGTGTTCACCTCGAGGTGGTCAAGCGGAGCGTCTCGCAAGAACGGTAAAGGAGACTGCTGTATGAGCCCCATCCGCACGTACGAACCGGGCGAATTTTGCTGGACCGATCTCGGCGCAAGAGACGTCGCCGCCGCGAAGAAGTTCTATCGGAGCCTCTTCGGGTGGAAATCGGTGGATTTGCCCATGGGCCCGGGGGACGAGAAATACTCGATGATGCGCATCGGCGGCAAAGACGTATGCGCGATCTATCCGATGTCCGCGGAGCAGAAGAAGGCGAAAAGCGCGCCGTTTTGGCTGCCGTACATCGCAGTCAAGAGCGTCGACGCGGCCGCTAAGAAGGCGAGAGCCGCCGGCGGAAAGATCGGCATGAAGCCGATGGACGTCATGGATCAAGGCCGCGTGGCGATCATCACGGACCCGATCGGCGGCGGCGTCGCGCTATGGCAGGCACGCGCTCATCGAGGCGCAGCGCTGACCGATAAGCCGGGCACGGTGACATGGCACGACTTGAACACGCCTAAACCGGCCGCCGCCGGCAAGTTCTACACGAAGGTCTTCGGGTGGAAGCTAGTGGATCAAGACTTCGACGGGAACAAGTATCATCTGCTCACCCTTAAAGGCGACGGCGTGTGCGGCATCTGGCCCGAGCCATCCAAGAAGCTGCCGCCGAGCTGGATCACGCACTGGAAGGTCGTGGACTGCACCAAAACGGTCGCGAAAGCCAAGCGGCTGGGCGGACGCGTCGTCCTAGGACCGATCGGGGTTTCGGGTATGGGCCATTTCGCCATTGTGAAGGACCCGCAGGGCGCGGCGTTCGGGCTCATCGGCAAGTAGGGAGCGGCACCTTACCACGAGTGCAATGCGCGCAGCCGCGACGTCTTTTTGACCTGGTGGCCCTCCATGCGGCCGAGCACGTCGTCCAGCAGCGCGACCGCGTCAGCGACATACGGCCCTTTGTTGAGCATGACGCACTCGGCACGTTCGGCCATCGCAACGTCCGTGAATTCCGCGCGCGAGGGTATGCCGCTTTTGACGAAACCGTCGAGCACCTGCGTCGCCCACACCACGGGGACGCTCGCGGCTTCGCACAGCCACAGCAGTTCTTCTTGCATCTCCGCAAGCCGCCGATAGCCGATCTCGACCGCCAAATCGCCGCGCGCGATCATGACGGCCACCGGCTGGCTGCCGCCGACCTCGACGATCAGCTCGGGAAGGTTGCGCACCGCCTGCGCCGTTTCTACTTTCAACATGATCGCCAAGCGTTGGGGATCGGAGCGCCGTGCTGCGAGCTCGCGCTGAAGCCGGCGCACATCGCTTGCTTCCCGCACGAATGAATAGCCGATGATATCGGCGTGCGTGGCCACGAAGTCGAGGTCTTCGCAATCGCGCTGCGTGAGCGCGGCGACCGGGAGCGCCGTGTCGGGAAAATTCAAACCCTTGTCGGCGCGCAGTTTCTCGCCCTTCGGCCGGGCGGTCGTGACGCGCAGCATGGCGCCCATCGGCAGCATGTCATCGACGACGGCGCCGATCTTACCATCATTGATCCAGACCGGATCGCCCTTGTGGAGATGTTCGATGACGTCAGGGATCGTGCAGCGCATCCTGACCAGGTGATCCGGCACGACCATGGCGGTGCCGCCGGTGAGCACGATCGTGTCGCCGACGTGCAGCCGGTGGTCTTCGCTCGGCAACTCGACCCCGGCAGTGCGGACCTTCGGTCCGGCGAGATCGATGCAGACGCGGCACGTTCGACCAGATTCCGCCGCAGCGCGCCGGACGTGCGCGACCATCGCCTCCCATGCGCCACGGTCGTCGTGCGCGCAGTTGATGCGCGCGCAATCCATGCCGAGTTCGACGAGCTCCTTGACCACGTCATAGGAGGACGCGGCTTCCGGCGGGAGCGTCACCATGATATGCACGGCGCGGTTGGGTGGCGTCGGTCCGAAGACGATCTCGGTCTCGCGGCGCAGCAGCCGCTCGCCGCGGAAGAACGCATGCGCGCTCGGATAGCGCGCGTCGGCCGACTCATGTGCCTTGACCGCCGAAAGGCTCGCGATCACGGCATCGAGGTTGGGCAGGACGCGTGCTTCGCACCGGCCTAGCGAGGAAAGCCCGAGCGGCATCAGCTCGAGCTGCAACGCCCGCAGGTCGTTGCGCCGCAACGCGAGGTAGTTGGCGAGGTTGAGCGCGCTCAAGGCGAATGCGCGCCGGGCGATGCGCGGACGCCAACCGTCGAAGGTGCGCCGGCCCTCCGATGCGACCTCGTCGCGCAGGCGTTCGAGCTTGCGCAACAGCTGTTCGATACTCGCGGGTTCGCTTGAGGGTGGTCGTAGCGCCAACATGCACGACATGCAGCTATGATAGACAATGCCGGAGTTAATGATATGAAGGCCGTGTAACGGCGACGTGCGTAACGCCGCCTCTATCTCACCTTCAGCGCTCCTAGGACGTCATCGCGCCACAGCGTTACAAGCATCCAGGCATACACCAGCCCCATCGTGGCCGTCGATATGAGGATAGGCCGCACGTCTTGGGGGTTCCAGAACACCGTGAACGGCATGGTGAGCGCCAGGGCCGCGCCCGTCATCACCGCCCAGAACGCGATGATGACCAGGGCCAGCACTCGTGCCCACGCCTGGCGCGCGAACAGACCTAACCCGGCGGCCAGATGCGCCACGCCGACGACGTCGACCACCGGACGGTGTGCGAGCCGGTCGACGGGAGGCGGGATGTGCGGCGGCGGGATGAATGGGAGCAGCCCGCGCAGGGAGTAGGCAAGATCGATCGCGCCGATCGCGACTAGACAACCCGCGACCAGCCACAGCGCCAGCGCCGGATTGCGGGGGACCTCGAAGAAGCGCCTCACCCGTGTAGTATTGGGCGGAGTGCCCGGTTCCGCCCTCGAAAATAGAGAATCCACCATGATGCAGCTCTCGTTGCTCCAACTGTCCGACGTCGAAGTGCTCAACGACGACGAGTCGGGGCAGATCATCTACCGGCGCGCGCTCTTCGATCCGCAGCAGACGCAGACGTGGTTCCAGGAGCTGCGCGATGGCGTCGCCTGGCGCTCGGAGAGCCGCCCGATGTACGATCGCGTCGTCGACGTCCCTCGGTTGGTCGCATCGTTCGCGCTCGGATCCCCGGGCGTCCCATCGCCGATCCGCGAGATGCGTCCGGTTGTCGAGCAGGCGTGCGGCGTCGCCTTCCTCTCGGCCGGGCTGAACTTCTATCGAGACGGGAACGACAGCGTCGCGCCGCACGGCGATCACATCGAACGTCAAGCGGATCGTGCGCCGGTGGCGCTCGTCAGTCTCGGCGCGACGCGCCGCATGACGATCCGCAGCAACGCCAAACCGCGGCGTATCCTCGATCGCGATCTGGAAGCCGGCAGCCTCCTGATCATGAGCTACGCCAGCCATCTCAATTTTCTGCACGGCATCCCGAAGACGCGCGAGCCCGTCGGCCCGCGCATCAGCGTCGCATTCCGGCGCGTTCCCAAGACGCCCGCGAAATAAGAGACCCTAAGGGTGCACGCCCAACTGTTTCCCGGGCTGCACGCTGGCGTTGACGACCGACCACTGGCCGTTCTTCTTCACGGCATCGACGTGGATGACAGCCTGGCCCCTTTTGAAGACGACCAACGAGTCGTAGGACGCCCTCTTGACCTGATCCGAACCGCTGCCGCTGATCTCGGTCGTCCCATGCGCTTTGTTGTAGGCCACCATCGGGCCGAGCTTGTCCGAGAGCTGGCTGAAGAAGACGCGGTCGCGCGCAACGCGGGCGGGCGTGTACACGGAGGGGTCGGCGAACTTGACGAGCGCATCGACGCTCCAGTGCCCGAACACCGCCGGGATCACCGTGTCCATGACGCTTTGCGAGTCTGCATCGTTGGTCACCGTGGTGGTTGGGGCGCAGCCGGACACGACGACCACCAGCGCGATAAATATGAG
This sequence comes from Candidatus Eremiobacteraceae bacterium, assembly GCA_035314825.1. Taxonomy (NCBI): domain Bacteria; kingdom Bacillati; phylum Vulcanimicrobiota; class Vulcanimicrobiia; order Candidatus Eremiobacterales; family Candidatus Eremiobacteraceae; species Candidatus Eremiobacteraceae bacterium. The sequence continues at coordinate 9,310 of DATFYX010000024.1, read as the reverse complement.
AGTGTTGAGCGTACGCACGAAGGGCCCAATACGGACAATGAGACCAAACTCCTAGCACCCGAAGGCCCTGCTCGCTGCGCCCGGCTAAGCCACGCTGACGGTGCCGGTTCTCGACTTCATCCTGTTCTTGGCTCTCGGACTGCTGCTTGGCTGGCTTGGCGGCCTATTCGGCATCGGCGGCGGACTCATCGCCATCTCGATCCTGGGCCTGGCGTTCGGCATGGACCAGCAGCACGCCCAAGGCACCTCGCTTGTCATGGTCGTGCCGACCGTGCTCATCGGGCTCTATCAATACTGGCGCCGCGGCGGCATGGACGGTCGCGTCATCGCGCTCATGATGGCCACCGCCGGAACCATGACCTACATCTTCGCCCGCGTCGCCGTCGCTCTGCCAAGCGCGCCGCTGCGGCGCTGGTTCGCGATCTTCTTGGTCGTGCTTGCGCTGTATTACGCGTGGCGCGGTTACGCTGAATCGCGCCTCAAGATCAAACCGATCGTGCTGCCCTGGCCGTACACGGGGATCGTCGGCTTGTTCGGCGGCGCGCTGTCCGGGCTGTTCACGGTCGGCGGTGCGGTGTTCTCGGTGCCGGCCCTGACGTTGCTGTTCGGCATGTCGCAGACCGTCGCACAAGGCGTCGGGCTCGCGCTCGTCATTCCCGGCCTGCTTCTCGGCCTCGTGGTCTACGGCGGCGCGGGAGACATCCATTGGCCGATCGGCCTCGCTTTGGCCGCCGGCAGCGTCTGCACCGTGTCGTGGGGCGTGTCGCTCGCGCACAAGCTGCCCGAGACCGCGCTCAAGTACGGCTTCAGCGCCTTGCTGCTGGTGACCGCGCTGCTGCTCTACCTGCGCACCTAGCCGTAGTCCCGACCGGTGTTGTTAGGTTGTGCATGACCGGCGGGAAGAGAACGAGTCGCCGGACCGAATCGGTCCGGGTGACGTACGAGCAGGCCCGCGCCGCCTTCGACTCGCTCGCGGCCGCCGAGCGCGCTGACGACCGCATCGACCCGCTGGGCTACTCGCGCTTGATGGACCGCGGCAGCCGAGCGGAGCGCGCGATCGCCTTCTATCACGGCTTCACCAACTGCCCGCAGCAGTTCGTCGAGCTCGGGCAGCGCTTTTTCGACGCGGGCTACAACGTCTACATACCGCGTCTGCCAGGTCACGGCATGCGTGACAAGATGACGACGTCGCTGGCGCAGGTGACCCGAGACGACCTCACGCGCGCCGCCGCGCAGGCCGCCGACATGGCTGCGGGTCTGGGCTCGCGCGCCCACGTCGCCGGCATCTCGCTCGGAGGCGTCTTGGCCGCCTGGGCGGGCGAGAACCAGCCGCTGGCGGGCGCGACGGCGATATCTCCCTTCATGGGAGTCCGCAACCTGCCCGGATGGGCGAACTCGCTGCTGGCCGGCACCCTCTCGCTGCTGCCGAACTTCTACTTGTGGTGGGATCCGCGCGTAGGCGCGAACAACCCGGCCACGCCGCCGTACGCCTACGCGCGCTATCCGACCCACGCGCTGGCGGCGCAACTGCAGATCGCGGCCCGCATCAAGTCGCTGCCGCGCGCGCAGGGATCCGGGCTGTTCGTGAACGCGCACGATCCAGCCGTGAACAATCGGATCTCAGAGAGCCTCTACGACCGCTGGCAGAAGCGCGGCGCCCGCACCGTGCGCGAGATCCTCGACGCCGGCAAGCTGCCGCACGACATCATCGACAACTTCGCGGGCAAGCTTCCCGTGGACCGCATCTATCCTGCGATCCTCGACATGGTGGCGCGCGTCGACGCGCTCAGCGAGTGATGATCACGTTCGAGAGGATATCTCCGGCGGATCGAAGGCCCGCTGTCGATACCACTGGATCTCCTGTCGCGTCGAGCCGGCCGAGACGTTGACCTCGAGCACGAATGCGGCCGACCCGGCGAACAAGAACGTGCCGCCCAGCATGACGATCACCGGACCGAGCCAGTCCAGCTTGCTGTGGAAGAGCAGCGTCAACGCGATGACCAGCGTCGAGAGCAAGAACAAGCTGATCGCGACGTAGTAGCACACGAGCGCGGTGCGCGCCAGCTCGTTGCGGCGCTGCAGGATGCTGAGATGCTGGTCGATGAGCAGCAGCGCATGCTCGTTGCCGGCCTGCCGCATCTCGAGGCCGCGCGCGATCAGCGCGCGGATATTGTCGACGATGCGTCCGAGGCGGATGAGGGTGCCCTGGACCAACGACCCTGCTGCCAGGATGAGGATGGCCGGCGTGATCATGCCGGTGACCACCTGCAGCGACGGGAGCATGGTGATACCGCTGCCGAACATGCGCGTGCTTTGGACGACGAACCGGAAATACCCGCCTTCGCGCAGTGCTGGAACGCCGGCGATTTCTTTGCGGCGCACGAGGTGCTCGAAGGCCTGTGGGTGCGGCGCCGCGACGACGGTCTGCGCGGGCTGATCCAGCTCGCCGTCTCGCTCTATCACATCGAACGAGGCAATCTCAAAGGGGCGCGCACGATGATCGCGCGCGCGCGCGGCCGCTTGGCCAACCCGGCCAACGCGCCCAACGCCATCGATTTGAAGATCATGGACGAGTACGCGGCGCGCGTGGGCAAAGCCCTTGAGGACGGCCAGGCGCGGGAGATCGTCGCCGACCGCCCGCGCCTGAACGTGGTCCCGCGTTCTTGACCGCGAGACTACCGCTACGCCTTGCTCGGCTTCGGCGTATGGACCGGGGCGGGCTTCGTGTTGGTATGGGTCTTGGTCGTCTTGTGGCCGCCGCTGCCGCCGGAGCCGCTGCCGCCCGAACCGCTGCCGCCGGTGCCCTTAGGCTGGCCCGATGCGTTCCACGTCGTGTTCCCTTTGTACGTGTTCGGGCTGTACGAATTCGTGTGTGACGCGTTCGCACCGTTGGCCGGGTTCGGGTTGTTGAACCGATCCCACGCCGAGCTCGGTGCGTGCGTGGTTGTGTTGACTTTGTCCAACGCGGTGCCGTTTGTGACCGCGCCGGGATAGACGTGTTGCGCGACGGTCTGCACGGTCGAACGCTGCTGCGCAAACGTCGGCGGCAATGTCTTCGGCGGCGGCAGCTTGCTGAAGTGCGACGACAGCGGCGCGCCTGAGGCGACATGCCCTGAGCTCCAGTTCGTGTAGCTCAGGTTCTGCTTGGTCGGCACGACCGGCAACGCGCTGCGCACCAGCGCGGCGTTGTGCAGATCCTGGTCGTTCACCGGCACATAGTGGTACGCGCCGCCGTTCGTGAAGTTCGTGGTCGAGACAGCTGAGACCGCGTGCGGCACCGCGGCGTTGCGGTAGATCTTGGTGATGTTCACGTTGGTGATGTTGGTGACGTTCGTGTAGTTGTATACGACGGTCGTGCGGTTCACGTAGCCCGGACCCCACCACGGATGATACGACTCGTACGGCGCCAGCGGCACCCAGCCGACGTTGCCGAACGAGAGGTTGAACGAGAAGCCGCTGCCGCCGCCGCCGAATCCGAAGAAGGCGACCAGCGCCGGCCGGTACACGGGGCGCACGTAGACCGGACCCGGATACCACGCCCAGCCGATGCGCTGCGCGTAGAACCAACGTCCATAATGGTAGGGCGCCCAGCCCCACGGTTCGTACCCGACCCAGGTCCAACCGTAATACGGCTGCCAGACCCAACGGCCGTCCTGATACGGCGCCCAATTGGCTGGGTAGCTCGACGCGACCCACACCTGACCGTAACTCGGATACGAGACCCAGTGTCCGTACGAGTCGAGGTCGGCAAGACCCGGAATGCCCGTGTTCGCGTACGGATCGCCGGCCGCCGCGGCGACGAACTGATCGCGCTGGCTGTTCCAGGAATCGAAATCATCATAGGCGATGTTGGCGACTGTGCTGACCTGCGGGTTCGACGACGAGCCGCTGACCATGACCGTTGTTCCAGTCGCGATCGTCTGTGAGCCCAGCGGCGAGACGAGCGTCGCGCTGCCTGAACGAACGCTCACCAGCGTGTCGCCGTCGTTGGTGACGTTGATGCGATACCGTCCGGCGACGGCCGGGCGGATGCCGATCGACGGCGTTTGGACGAGGGGACGATCGCCGGTGACGTCCAGCACGCGCACTTCGATGGTGCCCTGTGCGACCTGCAAAGTGCTGTCCGTCGGATCGAGGTTCGTGAAACGCAGCTGGCTGCTTGAGCCGACGCGGACGAAGTTCGCAGCATCCAGCTGGACTTCGGTGCGCGACGCTTGTCCGGTCGAGATGTAATCGCCGACGCTCACCGGCGCGTTGATCGCGGCCGCGACGGTGTCGCCCGAATCGGCGCGCTGCATCGTGACGGTCCCGTTCAGACTGCTGATCCTCGCCACGCCGGACCCGTCATCGGCGCGCGCCGGCGCCGGCCACGCGCCTGCCAGCAGTGCAAGCGCAGCGCTCAGGCCTGCGAGGACCTTCGCGCCGCGAACGATAGTCAAGGTCATTGGACCTCCCGATTGCGCGATCACGAGTAGCGGACGACGACGATCTTATTGGCGAAGAACGCGCCGTTCTGCCAGTAGCCCGCGATGTTCACGACCATGCTGGGCGCCAGCGTCGTGCCCGTCGGGCGGATGACGGTGCCCTGATGCAGGACCACCGGGAACTGCCGGCCGTCGACGCGCAGCGTCATGTTGAAGCGGTCAAAGCTCGTGACGACGCCCTGGACGTCGTACGCTCCAGCGTAACGGTCATCGGCGTCGGCCACGACGGCGGGTGTGAACACCAATGCGGGGCCGCCGTAGATGACGCGCGCGTCAGCTCGGACGGCCGCGCACGCCAGCACGCCTGCGATGGCGATAAGGGTCAAGATGTTGCGTGTCATGTCCAGTACCTCTGTGTATGGTGCCCCTTCCGGGGCCGGTTGCATCCTTCGTCAAGCATACCGCCGGCGCTGTCGTTCCTGCTTAAAGGCTGATGAGAGCTTGTTTAGAGGGAGTTGTAAAGATCGATGTACTCGTGCGCGGACCGGTGCCAGCTGAAATCCTGGCGCATCCCATTGCGCTGCAACTGCCGCCACTGCGTCGTGTCGGCGAAGAGCGCAAGCGCGCGGGCAATCGCTTGCTCGAACGCGGCCGCCGCCGGCTCGTCGAAACAGAAGCCGGTCGCCGTCTCGTCGTGCAGCGACGCGACGTCTGAATCCACCACGGTGTCGGCCAACCCCCCCACTCGATGGACGATCGGCGGGGTGCCGTAGCGCAGACTGTACATCTGGTTGAGCCCGGACGGTTCGAAGCGCGAGGGCATCAAGAAGATATCGGCTCCGGCCTCGACCGCGTGCGCGAGCGGCTCGTCGTAGGTCAGGCGCAGCGCTACATTGCCAGATCGCGCCGCTGCAAACTCTTGCAGCAGCAGCTCGAAGGGCGTGTCGCCTCGGCCCAAGACGACCAGCTGGGCGCCGGCGTCGAGCGCACGCTCGAGCGCCGCTGGCACGAGGTCGATGCCTTTTTGCTCGGTCAAACGGCTCACGATGCCGAACAACGGCGCGCCGGGAGACTCAGGCAGTCCGAAATCGCGCAGCAATGCGGCCTTGCATGCTGCTTTGCCCGATAGATCCTCGGCGCTGTACCGCGCCGTCAGCGACGCATCGCGAGCCGGATCCCACAGCGAATAGTCTACGCCGTTGAGAATGCCGCTGAGGCTCTCTGCGCGGCCGGCGAGCAAACCCTCCAACCCGCAGCCGAATTGCGGCGTCTGGATCTCGCACGCGTAGGTCGGGCTCACGGTCGTGACCCAGTCCGCGAATTGCAGGCCGGCCTTGAGCAGTGAGAAGCCGCCGTCGTGCCCGATGCCGGCCTCTGCGCGCAGCTCCTCTGGCAGCCCGGTGAGCGCGAACCGCTCGGCGGCAAAGGTTCCCTGGAACGCGATGTTGTGCACCGTGAACAGCAGCCGCGGGCGGCGCGCCTCGCCCAGCAGCAGCGGCACCATGAGACCGGCGTGCCAATCGTTGGCGTGCACGACGTCCGGCTGCCATTCGAACGGCGAGCCCTGCTCGCTCAACCGTGCCGCCGCCCGCGAGAACAACGCGAAGCGCTCGAGATTGTCAGGCCAGTCGGCGCCCGCGTCGTCCCGATACGGGTCACCGCCGCGATCGTACAAGTCTGGGTTGGCGATCAGCCAGATCGGCAGCCGTGAATCGGGCGTCACAGCTTCGATCACGTCCGCCCGCCCTAACCCCTCGAACTGCGCGAGGAAGCGCGGCGGTGCTGCGTCGACCACGGCGCGTAGTGCAGACGGATAGGCCGGCATCACCAGGCGCACGTCCATGCCTTGGGCGGCCAATGCCGCCGGCAGCGCAGCGCCTACGTCGCCGAGCCCGCCGGTCTTGGCCATCGGATAGATCTCTGGCGATGCGAAGAGCACCCGCACGCTAATGCCTCGCGATCACGTGGTTAGGCCAGCATGCGAGCGAGGCTCGGCAGCGCTTCGGCGTACGTCGGATGGATGTGCACGGAGCGCTCGAGCACCTGCCACGTGGAGCCGGCTTCCATGTGCGCAAGGATGACGTGGATGAGTTCACCGGCCTCGTAGCCCACCATCGTGGCCCCCAAGATCCTATCCGTCTTCTTGTCCACCACCAACCGGTAGAAGCCCGATGTCTGGCCCCACTCGATGGCGCGTGCGATCCAGCTCGCCTCGTAGGTGACGCAGCGCGCATCGAAGTCTTTGGCCAGCGCCTCATCGAGAGTGAACCCGACTCGGGCGACCTGCGGCTCGGTGAACGTCGTGTAGGCGAGCACGCGGTCGTCGCGCGTGCGCGTGCCGCCCGCCGTGATGTCCTTCAGACGGCGATAGTCTTCCCACGACACATGCGTGAAGGCCGGCTGGCCGGCGACGTCGCCGATCGCGTACACGCCTGCAGCGGTCGTTCGCAGCTGCCGGTCCGTCACGATCATGCCTTGGGCGTCGAGCTCGACGCCGCCAGCCGCGCAGTCGAGCGCGCCGCTATTCGGCGTGCGCCCGATCGCCACCAGCAGCGCATCGCCCTCGAGGCGCTGCCCGGTGTCCAAAGTCAGAGCGAAGCCCTGGGCGGAATGCTCCACGCGCGATACTTGCGGGCCGAGATGCAGATAGACGCCGTCCTCATGCAGACTGGACTCCAGCGCCGTGCTCGCTTCGGGCTCTTCGCGTGAGAGCACGCGCGCGTTGCGGTCGACGATGTGGACCTCCGCGCCCGCACGTGCCATGCCTTGGCCCAGCTCGAGACCGATGTATCCGCCGCCCAACACCAGCAGCCGCCGCGGCAAGGCCGTCAGATCGAAAAACGTCTCGTTGGTGAGATACGGCGTGCCCGCAAGCCCGTCGATCCCTGGAACGAAAGCGGTCGTGCCGGTGTCGATCACTACCAGCGGCGCCGTGAACGTCCGATCGCCGCCCGTCACCGTGCGCTCGCCCGAAAAGGACGCCTGCGCGTGCACGACTTTCACCCCCGCCTGCTCGAGCCGCTGGCCGACGCGGTGCATGAAGTCGTCGCGGATCATGCGCACGCGCTCCATCACGGCTGGAAAATCGACGTGCACCTGCGCGTCGACGCCCAGCACCTGCGCACGCCGCGCCCGCCCGGCGCTGTGCGCAGCAGCCAAGAACGCTTTCGATGGCGTGCAGCCATAGTTTATGCAGCTGCCGCCCAGCCGCCCGCGCTCGAACAACACGACCTGCTTGCCCTCGCGCGCGAGGTCGGCGGCGAACGGCACGCCGCCTTGGCCGCTGCCGATCACGATGGCGTCGACGGCTTGGGCTGTCATATCTGACCTTTTTCTGGGCGCGAGTATTCGGCGCTCTGCTGCAGCAGCTTGGCGACCAGACCGGTCCAGCCTGTCTGATGCATCGCTCCGAGGCCGTATCCGTTGTCGCCGTTGAAGTACTCCGGGAACACCAAGAGCTCGCGGAAATTCGGATCGCGTTGCAGCTTCTCGGAATCGCCGAGCATCGGCCGGCGTCCGTCGCTGCCGGGCACGAACAGGTCGATGAGGCGGCGCGAGAGCTCCGAGGCCACTTCCCACAAGTTCATGAGCTTGCCCGAACCGGTGGGGCATTCGACCTTGAACTCATCGCCGAAATAGTAATGGAAACGCTGCAGCGCCTCGATGATCATGTAGTTCGAGGGGAACCACACCGGCCCGCGCCAGTTCGAGTTGCCCCCGAACAGCGGCGTGGTGGATTCGCCCGGCTCGTAGTCGACGACGTGGACGTCGCCGTCGATGCGCAGCTCGTACGGATGCTGCAGATGGTACTTCGACAGCGAGCGGATGCCGTGACCGCTCAAGAACTCCGATTCGTCGAGCATTTTCGCGAGTATCAGACGCAGTTTGTCCTCATCCACGATCGACAGCAGGCGCTTGCCGCGCACGCTCTTCGTACCCAGATTGGCGGCGAACGCGTGCAGATCGGGCCGGTTGCGGAAGAACCACTGCAGGCGGCGCTCGAAGTTCGGCAGCATCGAGACCTGCACGTCCTCGGCGGTCGCAACCGCCATGAGCGGGATGAGCCCGACCATCGAACGCACCATCAGCGGCATCGGCGGCTTGCCGTCCACCACCAGCGCGTCGTAATAGAAGCCGGTCTTATCGTCCCACAAGCCGATGGCGTCTTCGCCCGTGCCGTTGATGGCGTCGGCGATGTAGACGAAGTGCTCGAAGAATTTGGTCGCGATATCCTCGTAGACCGGGTTTTCCTGCGCGAGCTCGACCGCGATGGCCAACATGCTCAGGCAATAGACCCCCATCCAGCTCGTCGCGTCCGCTTGGTCCACGCGCGAGCGCTCCCACAGCATGGCGTTGCGGTCGAAGGCGCCGATATTATCGAGGCCGAGGAAGCCGCCCTGGAAGATGTTATTGCCCTCGGCGTCCCTGCGATTGCACCACCAGGTGAAGTTGAGCAGCAGTTTTTGGAAGACGCGCTCCAAGAACATGCGGTCGGTGCTACCGAACATCTTTTGTTCGATCTTGTAGACCCGGTACGCGGCCCACGCGTGCACGGGCGGGTTGGCGTCGTTGAAACTCCATTCGTACGCCGGCATGTGCCCGTTCGGATGCATGTACCACTCGCGCGTGAGCAGGTCGAGCTGGCGCTTGGCGAATACCGGGTCGATGAGCGCGAGCGTGATGCAGTGGAACGCCGTATCCCAGGCGGCGAACCATGGGTACTCCCAGTTGTCGGGCATGGACATGACGTCGTCTGCTTCGAGATGCTTCCAGGTGCGGTTGCGCCCCCGTTTGCGTTGCGGCGGCGGCGGCGGCATCGCCGGATCGCCCTCCAGCCAGCGATAGACGACGTAGTTGTAGTACTGCTTGCACCACAGCATTCCCGC